>NZ_JCBAIQ010000015.1:0-97064 GCF_059772165.1 Paenibacillus sp. TY11
TTGAGGTCCTTGAACTCCCTGAGGTCCTTGATCACCCTGAGGTCCTTGGTCTCCTTGTGGCCCTTGGTCACCTTGAGGTCCTTGAACTCCCTGAGGTCCTTGATCACCCTGAGGTCCTTGGTCTCCTTGTGGCCCTTGGTCACCTTGAGGTCCTTGAACTCCCTGAGGTCCTTGATCACCCTGAGGTCCTTGATCACCCTGAGGTCCTTGGTCTCCTTGTGGCCCTTGATCGCCTTGTGGTCCTTGGTCTCCTTGAACGCCTTGGTCACCTTGCGGTCCTTGGTCGCCTTGCGGTCCTTGGTCGCCTTGAACGCCTTGTGGTCCTTGGTCTCCCTGTGGTCCTTGGTCTCCCTGTGGTCCTTGGTCTCCCTGTGGTCCTTGATCACCTTGAGGGCCTTGAGTACCTTGTGGACCTAGAGGGCCTTGAGCACCTAGAGGGCCTTGAGCACCTTGTGGACCTAGAGGGCCTTGAGCACCTAGAGGGCCTTGAACACCTTGTGGTCCTAGAGGGCCTTGAGCACCTTGTGGCCCTTGGTCTCCTTGCGGTCCTTGAACTCCCTGAGGTCCTTGGTCTCCTTGAGGTCCCTGGTCGCCTTGAGGTCCTTGAGCACCTTGAGGTCCCTGGTCGCCTTGAGGTCCTTGATCACCCTGAGGTCCCTGGTCGCCTTGAACTCCTTGAACTCCCTGAGGTCCTTGATCACCCTGAGGTCCTTGGTCTCCTTGCGGTCCTTGAACTCCCTGAGGTCCTTGATCACCCTGAGATCCTTGGTCACCTTGAGGTCCTTGATCCCCTTGAGGTCCTTGATCGCCTTGAGGTCCTTGGTCGCCTTGAGGTCCTTGGTCTCCCTGATCACCTTGAACGCCTTGAGGTCCTTGGTCCCCTTGAACTCCTTGAACTCCCTGAGGTCCTTGGTCTCCCTGCGGTCCTTGATCACCTTGAGGTCCTTGATCGCCTTGAGGTCCTTGGTCACCTTGAACACCTTGTGGTCCTTGATCACCTTGAGGTCCTTGATCACCTTGAGGTCCTTGGTCGCCTTGAGGTCCTTGATCACCTTGAGGTCCTTGGTCACCTTGCGGTCCTTGGTCACCTTGAGGTCCTTGGTCACCTTGAGGTCCTTGGTCACCTTGAGGTCCTTGGTCACCTTGAGGTCCTTGAACTCCCTGAGGTCCTTGATCCCCTTGAGGTCCCTGGTCTCCTTGAGGTCCTTGAACTCCCTGAGGTCCTTGGTCGCCTTGTGGTCCTTGGTCCCCTTGAACTCCTTGAACTCCCTGAGGTCCTTGGTCTCCCTGCGGTCCTTGATCACCTTGAGGTCCCTGGTCTCCTTGAGGTCCTTGAACTCCCTGATCACCTTGAACGCCTTGTGGTCCTTGATCACCTTGCGGTCCTTGGTCACCTTGAACGCCTTGTGGTCCTTGATCGCCTTGAGGTCCCTGGTCGCCTTGAGGTCCTTGAACTCCCTGAGGTCCTTGGTCGCCTTGAGGTCCTTGAACTCCCTGATCACCTTGAACGCCTTGAGGTCCTTGGTCGCCTTGAGGTCCTTGAACTCCCTGATCACCTTGAACGCCTTGAGGTCCTTGGTCACCTTGAGGTCCTTGAACTCCCTGAGGTCCTTGATCCCCTTGAGGTCCTTGATCCCCTTGAGGTCCTTGGTCGCCTTGAACTCCTTGAACTCCCTGAGGTCCTTGGTCTCCCTGCGGTCCTTGATCACCTTGAGGTCCCTGGTCTCCTTGAGGTCCTTGAACTCCCTGATCACCTTGAACGCCTTGTGGTCCTTGATCACCTTGCGGTCCTTGGTCACCTTGCGGTCCTTGATCGCCTTGAGGTCCCTGGTCGCCTTGTGGTCCTTGAACTCCCTGAGGTCCTTGGTCGCCTTGTGGTCCTTGGTCCCCTTGAACTCCTTGAACTCCCTGAGGTCCTTGGTCTCCCTGCGGTCCTTGATCACCTTGAGGTCCCTGGTCTCCTTGAGGTCCTTGAACTCCCTGAGGTCCTTGATCCCCTTGAGGTCCTTGGTCTCCTTGCGGTCCTTGGTCACCTTGCGGTCCTTGGTCACCTTGAACGCCTTGTGGTCCTTGGTCTCCTTGAGGTCCTTGAACTCCCTGAGGTCCTTGATCCCCTTGAGGTCCTTGATCACCCTGAGGTCCTTGGTCACCTTGAGGTCCTTGGTCACCTTGTGGTCCTTGGTCTCCCTGAGGTCCTTGGTCTCCTTGAGGTCCTTGGTCACCTTGAACGCCTTGAGGTCCTTGGTCTCCCTGAGGTCCTTGGTCTCCTTGAGGTCCTTGGTCTCCTTGAGGTCCTTGGTCTCCTTGAGGTCCTTGGTCACCTTGTGGTCCTTGGTCTCCTTGAACACCCTGTGGTCCTTGGACGCCTTGATCGGTTCCTAAAAGTTCATCAGAAACTAATCGGTGGGCAGGCACCAATTGCCCAAATGCATCTTTACCCCAAACAGAAATTTGAGTTTCATCCTCTGCTGCTCCGCTTGTGGTAAAGACGAATTCAAATGCATTGAAATCTGCAAAGTAGTTCCTAGTTATAACCGCATTTGGCCCCACTACTACTAGTTCTTGTACATATAATGTTCTACTGCCGTTTAAAACGTAACCCTCAATCAAAACAGTAGAAGAATTTACTGAATCTCGGTTATCGATTTTTACCGTGACCTGTTGGGTGGGTCTGACTCCATTAACAGGATCATTTGCAATGGGTCCAGTTGATAATACTGCCATAAAGATACTCCCTCCTTCCTAGTAAAAGTAAGCTTTTGTGAACAGTGAGATCTTTCTCAATATCCTGTTCCCTCCATTTTATGTCTCCACCATTTGATATGATTGTGGTTTTATCTCTGTACATTTGTTGAGTTTTAAGACTCTAGTTGCTCATCCGCAACAATGCGCTGAACATCAATGATTGCACCACTCCCATTTCTTCCCCACACCGAAATATTAGTACTTTCTTCTGCAGGACCATTTGTAGTAAAAACGAACTCATATGCATCGAAGTTTGCTGTATAATTTTTCGTAATAACCACATTAGGGGCTAAAGATAATTCTTCAAGTACATACAATGTTCTTACATCGTTTAAAAAGTATCCTTGTATTAAAATAGTTGAAAAATCGACTACATCTTGGTTAACTATTTTAACAGTGACCTGTTGGATCGGCCTGATCCCACTAACAGGACTATTCTCAATAGGCCCAGTTGATAGTACCGCCATTTAGTTGATGCCTCCTTTGCTGGTTATTCACTATAAATCTATATAATCAAATAAAAATACTATATATATTGAATTTGAAATTTTTATAGTGGAATCGGTCGTAAATATGGAAAAAGCTTGAACTTCCGGCCGATTTTGTGCTATCGCTCCTCTACTTCAAACTTTTTCTCCGTAACTTTTTATCCACTATGTTGTTTTCAAATTCAATCTATATAGAACTAAAGATAGGAATACCGGAAGTTCCGTATATCATATTAATAATTTGTTAGATATGATTGTTTGTTTGCCCATTAAAATTAAGATAGGATATCTACTCAGTCAATCCGTCCGATCAAACCTCGACCTACTCGGTTATTCAAGTATCACAAATCTCCTTATTTTCTCTCAGAGGAAGGGAATCAAAGGTTTGCCCTTACCCATACGTTTCACAAGTTTTTTTTTAAGCCCGCTTACGAGCTTTTCCTAGAAAAAACATGTCATCAGAAAAAAAGCTCTGGGCACGGAAAAGGGAAAAATACTTATTTATTAAACACATATGGGGTCAGCAAAGTAAATTCTCCGAATTCAGGTTTAGGGGGTGACAAACGGGTAAGTCTGAGTATAGGAGGATTAACACACAGCTTGTGCCAACAGTTCATGCTACAGCACTCTTACAGATCTATTTTTTAAATCCTTAAATTGTTCCAATTTTTGTTTTTCATCCCATAAATAATGAAATCCCCATCGATTAGTGGTATCTCCTTCTCGCAGCCCTTGTTTCAAAGCTGAGAAACGTGAATTCAGATAGTCAAATCCCAAGTATTTATAATGTAACAATAGTACTTCATTATTAGATGGCTTTATTACATTCCCAGCAGGTAAAGCAGTATGCCTACCAGGCCCAAAATTTATTTCTTGAATCGCACTTGGATTAAATATTTGAGGTTTATCGTACGTATGACTTCTTACACCATTCCTTACCGTTTCATATAATGGTTGCTGGCTATTAGGAAAAAAATCAGAAACCATTTCATAACCATTAGGGACAATCAATGTTATCCCTTTCGAAGTACATTCTTGCAAATATGTTCTAAGGTCAGGGTGATAAAAATGTTCATCCATGTCACAGATAATAATCCAGTCTGCCTTTTCCCTGCTTTCTTTCCAACATTGGTTGAATAGATCTTGTGCTGATCTCACGACAGAATTATCTTCGATTTCAAATCTATTCATATTAACTTTGGGATGTGCCTTTAACATGGATATAGAATTATCAGTTGAGTCATTATCGAAAATATAGTATTGATCCGCTATATTATCATAGTGCTTAAAAAAAAATGGGAGCATCTTTTCTTCGTTCCAACATAAAGCATATACATGTATGATCACATATTCTTCCCCTTTCAAACTCATAGATTATGGATCGACTTGCTTGATAATATATGCAATTTATATTTGTGGGGTTCAAATCGTGAATGATGAGCTTTACTGCTTAGCAAAAGCCAATCCGGACCCCAAATTGGCTTTTAATAGCTAGTTCTTATCCTAAATTCATAGTTGGTAAAAGCGGATCCCTCTTCAAAGGTACAGTAGACTTGCTCATGATGTTAGTGCTATTGTTATATTATTCCATTCATCTGAGCGAGGTGTACTATGTTTGAAAAAGATGAGCATGAAATTCTGACTTATTATGATGGCGGTGCAGAAATAGGCAGATTAGAGCGGGGAATCGGAAAAATAGAGCTGGAGCGATCGAAGGAAATCATTTCGCGTTATGTCAGCCGTTCGTCTCAAGTCATTTATGATATTGGCGGCGGTGTAGGGGCCTACTCCTTCTGGCTGGCGGAGCTGGGGCATGAAGTTCATCTGTTTGATTTGTCTCCCCAAGCCATTGAATTCGCTCGTCAGCAGCAACTGAACAACCCCATCATCAGCAAGCTGGAAACCGCAGATGCCAGGAATCTTGATCGTAAAGATGAAAGCGCGGACATCGTGCTATTAATGGGTCCTTTATATCATTTAACGGAGCAGAAGGAACGAGTAAAAGCGCTGCAAGAAGCAGCGCGTGTCTTAAAGAAGGGTGGAACGCTGATTACTTCAGCTATTTCCAGGTTTGGCTCGCTACTTTGGGGACTATCTGTGTACGGCGAGCGCAATACCATTGTGGAAGAAGACGTGTTCATGGATATGGTCAGACAGGAGCTGACAGATGGTCAGCATGTGCGCCCTGCGGCTTATCCCTCTTTTATCGCGCGCTCCTACTTTCATACACCGGATGCCTTGCGTGCAGACTGGCAGATGGCTGGATTGCCGGAGCCTCGTGTGTTGGGCATAGAAGGACCCGTCTGGATTGCACCCGGATTTGAAGAGAAGTGGGCCATCCCTTCCCATCGCATCCGTTTGCTGGATATAGCACGGCAGGTTGAAGAGCAGGAATCCGTGATCGGTATGAGCCCGCATATGCTTGCGGTAGGTACCAAGTCTTAAAACCCTATTCTCATTAGCAAATCACCAGACTATACAGACCAATTGGTAAAAGACAAGGATGATATAGAGCCCATTCATAAACTATTCAAATAGACAGCTTATCGTCGGTGTCAAATTTCATTCGCTCGCCCCTCACGTTCACGATATTGACTTGGCGTATAGCCTGTGTACGCCTTAAACTTCCGATAAAAAAATCCCAGGCTTTCGTACCCCACCTCATACGCTATTTCGCTAATGCTCTGATGGGTATGACGAAGTAGCGTCTCTGCATGCAGCATACGCTGAGTTTGGACAAGCTCCCGAAATGTTTTGCCTGTCTGTTCTTTTAGTAAATTCCCCAGATAATTAGGGTTAAAATTAAACGTTGCCCCCAATTGGGGGAGTGTACAGTCCCGATAATGCTGCTCAATGTACTGCAAAATATCAATAATGCTCGCTTTACCCGGCCTATGATCCAGCTCAAAGTTCATATCCAGCTGATATACCCGCATTAGCTCTGTAAGCAGCAAAGGCACATAATGACTGAGCATCTGCTGAGCATAATCCTGCGGAGACCAAAATTCACACAGCATGTTCTTAAAAATATACTGTACATTCTCATGATGCTCGGAATGAAATAGAATATAACGATCATGCCTTCTGTCCCGGGATACTGCGTTAGCTAGAAAGTCGGCCACAATGCCCGTGTTGCTGAAGCGTCCAAAAAAAGTGGTTGAGAACGTTTCCATTTTCATAATCAAATTGACCAATATATCATTTTCACCAAGCGCATAAATGCTGTGCGGAACATTCGTATCCAAAATACATATCTGTCCCTGCTCCAGCCGAATCTCTCTGCCATCAATGACCTGTCTGCATTCCCCGGAATACATATAATTCATTTCAATAAAATCATGGTTGTGCAGAGGCATATCCGCAAACCGATGATGCTTACTCATATAAATGGAACCGCTCTCAAAAAAATATTTGCCTTCCATACGGAGAATCTCATGCTCTATCCCGTTAATCTGGAACCCCAGCGGTTCTAAATCGTTCACATTTTTCCCAGTGTGAATCTGTATTTGTTCTACAGCATCCAGGCTTCTCAGAAATTCATCCAACTGCTGATGGTTCATCGCGTACCTCCTGTTTTCCCTCAGATGTCAAACAGCAATATTGACAGTATTTCCAAATCAGTCTTATGCTTTATCGGTAATGATTACAATTAAAATTCAAGCTTGTATGGCTCTAACCTGTTTTCGATGAATAGAGGTTACTCATATGAAAACAAAAAAAGTCCCCCTGCGTCAATGTGTTGTATGTAAAAAAAAGCTCCTAAAAAGGAGCTCGTGCGGATCGTACGTCTCAGGATCAGGATGTCCAAATCGACCGAACGGGTAAAAAAGCGGGACGTGGCGCTTATGCGTTTCTACCACAGGCTTAAACGAAGACCTTCTGTTGTACGGTATCTAATTTTCGACCCTTGCCGTGAGGAATAAACATCGGTGTTCCGTACAAAGGATCAGGAATGACTTGGCAGCGCAGCTGGAATACCGTGTCCACTGTCTTGGCGGTCATGATTTCTTCCGGCTTTCCCTGTGCGTAAATACGCTTATCGTATACTGCTATTATGTGGTGCGCATAGCGACAGGCCAAATTCAGATCATGCAGCACCATCACAATCGTCCGTCCTTCGCGTTCATTCAGATCAAACAGCAGGTCTAGTATCTCAATTTGATGTGTCATGTCCAAATAGGTGGTCGGCTCATCCAGTAAAATAATATCTGTCCCCTGCGCCAAAGTCATGGAAATCCACGCACGTTGACGCTGTCCACCAGATAAAGAATCTACCGGACGGTCTGCAAAAGCTTCCAATTGCGTCGCTTGCAGCGCGTTTTGTACCTGTGCTTCATCCTCTGCCGACCACTGCTTGAGCCAGCTCTGATGCGGATATCTGCCCTGCTTAACCAATTGATACACCGTCAGCCCTTCCGGAGCCGACGAACCCTGCGGCAAGATAGACAGCCTCTTGGCAATCTGCTTGGAGGGGAGCTGGGCAATAGCCTGCCCGTCCAGCAGCACTGCTCCCGCCACAGGCTTCAGTAGACGCGCCATAGCACGTAAAATCGTCGATTTTCCACAGCCATTGCTGCCTACGAGCACCGTAATCTTTCCCTCCGGAATTTGCAGGTCCAGCTCTTGAATGACAGGGTCTGTCCCGTAGTTAATCATCAGGTTCTTCATTTCTAAACCCATGTAGCTTCCCTCCCATATTGTGATGTCATCTATTTAACGTCGATCCCGGCGCTGAAGCAGCAGATACAGGAAAAATGGTGCTCCTACCCCTGCTGTGAAAATGCCTGCGGGAATATCAATGGGATAGAAAGCCGTACGGGCCAGCAAATCGGCGATATAAACCAGTAATCCCCCTGCCAATGCCGATACCAGTGTCAGGCTACCCATAGAGCGGCCTACCAAACGACGTGCAATATGCGGCGCGATTAATCCTACAAAACCAATGGCTCCCGCGACTGCTACTGCAGTTCCGGCGAGAATCACACTGAGTAGCAGTAACATTACACGATGTCGCTGCACCTTCACGCCCAAGCTGGTAGCTACGTCATCCCCCAGCTCCTGCGTATTGAGACTACGGGCAAAAAAGAGAACCAGTGGTGTACAGACCCCCAAAGCAATCAGCATCGTATATACGTTGTCCCACGACGCTCCATACACGCTACCCGTCAGCCAAATATAAGCCTTGCCTGCTGTAAAGGACGAGCTCATAACCAGCATAAGTGTCGTGATCGAACTCATGGCTGAAGCCAAACCAATCCCGACCAACACCAATCGGATTGGCGTTACACCTTGCTTCCAGGCCAATATATATACAAGTAGCGATACGACCAGCGCTCCAGCGACAGCCGCCACAGGCAGCCATTGGACACTCAAAATAGCCCCGCCGTAAGCAATGAACGTCACTGCTGCTACAGATGCTCCACCTGTAATCCCGAGGATATCCGGGGATGCCAGCGGATTACGTATGATGCCCTGAAGCACTGCTCCCGCTATACCCAAAGCCGCGCCGACCAGCACTCCCGTAAGTGCTCGCGGGAACCGCAGCCTGTACAAAATAAAATCATAATCGCCGGAGCCGCGTCCCCACATCGCTCGAAGCACTTCCCATGGGTGCACATACGTGTCACCCCAGCCCACACTGATTATACCAATGAGCAGAAGCGCCAAGGCTAATCCACCTATCATCCATAACGCTTTCTTTTCCAACTGGATATGAAATCTGCCGTCTCTGCTCCGCAGCGTGATATAACGATTTACGTTCTTACCGCCTGTACTAGTGCTGGCCCCATGCTTTACATTCATACGCTTCATTTCCACGTCCTCCCTTTACGGGCAATGTAGATGAAAAAGGGAACTCCGATCAAGGCCGTAATCACGCCAATCGGAATCTCCTGCGGCGAAATTAGCACTCTGGCGGCAATATCAGCCGACACCAGCAGCAAAGCACCCAGCACCGCCGAAAAAGGAATAATCCAGCGGTAATCCGCGCCAACCAATCCACGCGCCACATGCGGAATGATCAGACCGACAAAGCCAATCGCTCCCGCAATGGCAACAGAGCAACCAGCCAACACCACAACAATCAGGCCCATTGCACATTTGACCCATATGGTATTTTGCCCCAGCCCCTTCGCTACATCTTCCCCGGTCACAAGCAGGTTCACAGCTCTGCCCATAAACATAGCCGATATCCCCGCCACCAACATAAAAGGAAATAAAGGCTGTAGCATCTCCAGCGAGCGTCCGCTGACAGAGCCGGCCATCCAGAACAACACATTTTGCATACCCGTTTCATTCATCACCAAAATAATCTGGATCATCGACATAAATAAGGCATGAATGGCAGAGCCGGACAATACGATTTTGATGGGTGTCAAACCATCCCTGCCTACTGAGCCGATGACGTACACCAGAACAGCCGCTAGTCCTGCACCAATCAAAGCAAATCCCATCAGAGACATCATAGACTCCACCGAGAACACCACCGCAGCTATGGAAACAAAAAACAAAGCGCCCGCATTGATGCCAAACGTGCTGGGTGAAGCCAACGGGTTGCGAGTAAGCGCCTGCATGAAGGCCCCAGCCATCGCCAAGCTTGCGCCCACAACGGCAGCAATGACTGTGCGCGGCAGACGTTCGGTATGTATCAGCACATGCTCCACATTTTGAGTATCATACTGAAAGAGGGAAGATATTATAAATTCCGGAGGAATCAGCGTTCTTCCCAGCAATAGGCCCATGAACAAAGCGCCTAAGAGAAGGATTAGACATACACTGAGTCCGATTGTTTTGGTTCGGTTTGTCGTTAGCATCGTTGCATAGCCTCACTCTTTCAACAGCATTGTACAATACAAAAGAAGGATGAGAGATATGACCCCCTCACCCCTCTGCTGTATTTCCGTCTTTCACTTGCGATTTAACCTTTATGATTTCAGATCATAAATTTTATAGAGATCATCCAGCATCCGATTCGCGCTCAGATAGCCTCCGGCCAAATTCCAGTTCACTTCATCGACCTTGAAAATACTATTTTTCTTGTATGCATCAAGGTTCTTCCATAAAGGATGTCTTGTCCATACTTCATAATTTTTTTCAATGGCAGCCGGATCTTTCCCGGAGTTAAATACAAACAGCGTATCCGCATTCATATCCGGTATGCTCTCCTTGCTGTTCACTTTGATCCCCCATTTTTCCCCTTCTTGTGCAGGGGGACGGGTAAAGCCCAACTCCTTCAGAATTTTCCCGGCATAACCCATATAATAAATACGTGCATGGTCTGCGCGGAAGTTGACAATGGAAGCCTTAATGGGCAGGCGGTCACCCATTTTCGTCTTGAAATCCGCTACACGTTGATCCCAATCCGTCAGTAATTTGGCTCCTTTATCCTCCTGATTCAACACTTGTCCGATCAGTTGCACCGTTTCCTTCCACTCATACACTTCATTAACGGCCACAGTAGGCGCAATTTCCGATAATTGCTGATACGTTGCCTTGTTACGGAATCGGGTCGCAATGATGACATCCGGTTTCAGCTTATAAATCTCCTCCAGGTTTGGCTGTGTTTCCAATCCGACCGTGGGAATCCCTGTGAGATCCTTTTTTAAATAGTCATACACCGGCTCGGTTCCATGTGACTCTACAATCCCTATAGGCTTGATACCATAGGCGATCATAACATCGTTGGCTCCGTTATACAGGGTAACGACCCGTCTGGGCGTGCCTTTAATCTCGGTTTTTCCCAAGACATGCTCTATGGTACGTACCTCGTCGGTTGAAGCCGTTCCCTGCTTGTCCGTCGTTGGTTGACTTGTTCCGACCGCTTCACCTGAATTCGTACCCGCGCCGCTAGCGCCACAGCCTGATAAAAGCAGCAATACTGCTATGAGTGCAAACCATATACTCCCCTTGCTTGATGATGCTCGAAACATTGTCTCTGTTCCCCCTAATTAGTTCGCCAATGATGATATTGATTCTCATTATTAATTATAAGGAGGGACCCCATGATGAACATGGACGTTAGCGTCCTTTATTTGGACGAATCAGACAACAACAGCTCTAGCGATTTGTCTAATAATAGGTCGTGGGACAATGAAGTATAACATGTATACAGGTGTCGGCTATCACACATGTAGTGAACAGCTCCATTCCTCACCGCCTTCAGTTGTCGCCATTGGGGTGAGCGCCACAGATCTCGACACTCCTGCTGAATCGCTTGTTCTTTATAGGTGTTTCCATAATGACGGTAACATGTCAGTATGATACGGTCTGCATCAAATTCAGCCAGCTCATCCACCGTTATTTCACGATAATGGGCAATATCCTCCACCCCCGCAGGCATCGTCAGCTTTAAGTCTCCGTACAAAACCGTCCCCACATTCCGCTGTCCATACACACACATTTTCTGATTTCCTAGACCGACGACCAGCACGCTCTCCCCACCAAGCTTTTGCCTGACCTTTCGAGAAATCGTTTCGGCCTTCGTTTCATATCGTTCCAGCCATTCCATCGCTTCCGCATCCTTGCCGACAATACGGGCAATCGACTGAAAATGAGTACGCCAGTTTTGAAAAAAGGGGACGGTGACGGTGGGTGCAATTTGCTCGTACATTTTCTCCTTTTTAGACTTTTCAATATCCCTGAATTCACAGGTTAAAATCAGATCCGGCTGAGCTGACATCAGTTTTTCCAAGTCGGGCTGAGCATCTCCTACCGATATCGTATTACGAAGGTCTTCGCTGACAGGGTAAGCCTTGTTGATGACTGCCGCATACGGCTCTATGCCTAACGCAACCAGATGCCCGGTTAACAGATGCTTGAGCGAAGCTATTTTATGGGTATATCGGATCGTATTTACGTATGCTGAGGGGGAGCGTCCTGTCGCCGCTTTGAATTTACGGCTGAAGTAGAACTCATCGCTAAACCCGGCACCATGAGCAATGGAACGGAAGGAATCACGGGTGAGCACCAGCGCTTGCTTCGCATGATTTATACGAATGTCCGTCAAATATTCCATCGGGCTTTTGCCGATCAACTTTTTGAACATACGCGAATAATAATCAGCACTCATCCCCGCCAGTTCTGCTAGCTTGTCCCGTGTAATATCGGAAGCATAGTGCTGCTCCATGTAATGAAGCGTCACAGTCATCGCCTGCTGCACATCAGGCTTTTGATCACGGCTCGTATGCTGAAACAATGACATCAGCATTTCCTGAAATAGAATATTAGCCTTCATTTGATCCCATACGTTATCACAATGATGCTTCTTCTTGATCTCATCAACCATGTCCATCACAAAACGAAAGTGGGAAATGATCCATTCGGGCGGTCCGAACGCCTGAGCGGGTATGTAACGATCCGGCTCTCCAGATGGCTGCAAAGCCAGAAACCGGATGATGTAATAATCTGCTGGAGCGCCGGACAACATATTCAGTTTCATGGTTACGCCGGGGGCGAGCATAAAGCCCTTTTGACGATAAAGAGGATACGTTAGTCCGTCAATGGTCATCTCCCCTTCCCCTTCATTGAACAATAATAAGGTATGAAAAGTCGTTTCTCGCCGAGAAGAAAAGCTACCTGAGTACACATGCTGAATATCTTGCAGTTTATAAAGAAATGAAGCAAAGGAATGGTCTGGAGTATTCATGGCTCGCAGCCTTTCTATATATCGAGAATTATTCTCATTCATGAGAACTCCATTCATTATATATAGAGTGGGTTGAATTTTGCAAAATGGAATTATGCTGTATTTCTTCCTGACAGAATCAGGAGCGCGGTTTTTCATATGAGATTTTTGCTATGGCATCATGTAGATGAATGGATTCTTCGTTCCTGCACTCCACCGTGAAAGCACGAATAGCCTCCAATTCGACCAAATCGGCAGCAATTAGCCTCACCATATCCTCGACAAAACGCGGATTTTCATACGCTTTTTCAGTCACCGCCTTTTCGTCCGGGCGCTTGAGAACCGGATGCAGCGGAGCGCTGGCATTGGATTCTGCTGCATCCAGTAGCATGGTCTTCCAATCCCGTTCCAGCTTGTCCGGCTCATCTATGTGTGCTTCTATGGTCACCACGCCACGCTGATTATGTGCGCTGTACTCGCTGATTTCCTTGGAGCATGGACATAAAGTGGTTACCGCCACGGTCAAGCCAACCATAGCACGGCTTCCCCGTCCTTCCTCATAGCTGATTCGGATCAGGGCCTCAGCATGGTTTAGTCCCATCTTCTTCAGGATAGGGGAAGGTCGTTCGTAGAACCAGGGAAACGAAAGCTCCAGCTCGGCGCGTTCCTGATGCATCCGTGCAGCCAAACCCTCCGCAAAAAGGGCCAGCTGCGCCACATCCGTCGTTCCCCCCTGCTGCCGATACTCCTCCAAATGCTCTGTCAGGCGGCTCATATTGATTCCTTTGGCCTCACAGTTTAGCGAAGTTGTCAGCTTAAAGGTTCCAATGCTTACCTGTGATGTAGGGGCCAATCCCGCCACCACGGTAATGGGGTGTTTTACACTAGCGATGCCCACCTGTTCAATGTCGAACAAATAGTTACGCTGCTCATTTTGTAAATCGGACATGTATTCCTTGTTTGTAGGTTTATCTCCCGGAATAGGGTCTACCGAGCCGAACAGTCGATGACGCTCTGCCTTGGAAGGTAGTTCCGAGGTTATTCTGTTTTCCTTCATGTTGATGACTCCTTAATTATGATTTCCCATGGTTATTGCATGCTGTTCCAGCGATTTTTGCAAAGCCTGCCAGCCCATCAGGGCACAGTTGTGACGTCCTCTGAGCTTGTGCACACCCGACAATGAGATGGTATCCTCCAGCACATCTTCATCCGGCACTGCCCCTTCCTTGATCATGGAAGTGAACTGTTGTAGCAGTTCATCCACCTCCGCTATAGATTTTCGCTTGACCAGTTCAGTCATCATGGAACAGGAGGCCATACTGATTGAGCAGCCTGAACCTTCAAATTTGATATCCTGAACACAGTCGTCTTGTAGCAGTATATATAAAATCATGACATCTCCACACGTCGGATTTTTATACGGAAGTACGATAGCGTCATCATCTCTAAGCTTTCCATAGTTGCGCGGTTGCTTGTAATGATCCATAATGGTTTGCCGATAAAGCTGTTCTAGCATTACGTCACCTCCTTTAATTGTAATTATTACGATTAATTTATATTACTATAAAAGAAGCGCAAGGTAAACGTAATAGCTCCCGCAACCTTTCTCCAACGAAAAAAGCCGCCATAAGGCGACCTTTCTCTATTGCACTCTATGATTTTATTCAGTCGATTCATCAAGAATACGAGCAATCTGCTCGCTGTCTGCTTCCTGATATACGAATCCATGCTGGTGTGGCTGATGGATGTCGATCCATCCCTTCTGGATTGCCTTTTGATAATAATGTCGTGCACGTTCTTGTTCACCAGTCAAATAAAACATGCAGGCTGCATTCCAATATAGCCCCGCATCTCCATTCCAATCCCAGTCTTGCTCAAGTGCCTGTGCGTAACTCCAGGCTGAGCGGGCGTAGTCTGGTGCTACGCCATATTTTATATTACCATGCATATAATAATTCCCGTTTACCAAAAGGTTGTTTAAGGGAAGATTCCATCCAAACAAAACCGGAAAATCCACAAGCAATGCAAAGCCTACAGATAAGGCTGTTCTTTGTGATCCTATATTATCGGACCAGCACTGCCAGCCGACTCTAACGATCCCCCGTTGTTTGGCTAGGGAAAGCGCGCCGAGGGCTACCTTTCGGGCCCATCCTTTTTTCCGGTAGCTCGCATCGGTTTGAATGCCCAATTCACACTCTTGACCCACGACCCAATCGGTCAAGCACCAGCTGACAATGGCCGGGCCTTCCTCCGTATGTTGAATGGCAGCGCACCCAAATCCATTGTTTTCGTAAGCCTCCTGAGAAGGCCAGCCCTCCAGGATCTCATGAATGATATCATCTAGTCCTGTCAGATGCCGCTGCTTTAATAGTTGACGATCTATTGCTACTATATCCTCACCGAGCGGGCTAGCTATGCCGTTCAAATGCTGAGTAAACGTCATTCGTCCACTCTTCATAGGCCGTACATCCTTCATTACAGTTTCAAGGGCAGCTTCCCACTTCTCATCTGTCGGGTAATATAGCACGTAGTCTAATTTTCCTTTAGATGCAAGTTGAGGCAACAGAATCTCTTGAAGCAGCACGTTGATTTCTTTGAAGAAGGCTTTATTGTCCGGACTTCCTCCCAGAAAAATGCCTTGGGGGTTGCTCAATACAGCGGTCGCCCCATCATTGGATAAAAAAATTCTGCCGGGTACAGTGCCGCAAATGACACCTTGAATCGATATGTGATGCTTCATTGCATCAAAAAGACCGGATGCCTTATAAAAATAAAGTTTCGCGAGTTCCATTCCTTGAATCATGTTATTAGCACACATATTGTCCGATTTGCCTCCCATAAGCTTATGAGAGATTCTTATTCATCTAAATACATAAACCTCTCATAAGCTTTTTAATTTGTTTGTTCGTATTCAAACATCATCACTCCTTTAAACGTATTAGAGGATTAAGCTCTAAGATGGTCTGTACTTGATGCCTCGCTTCATTATGGATAAAATATACAATTCAGTCAAGTGTCCGTTCAGTGATGAGAAGGCCCGCAACACAGTTGAATAGCGTTCGTTCATAGGCTATTGTAAGGATAGGATACTTTTCCCAGATAAAAGAACCTACAGGAGGTCGCTTTCCTTGATGATCCTTGAGCTGGTGGCCTTTATTTCGGTTGCTGCCTTGTCCACGTTCTTTTCCTTAAATACCGATTATGGAGACAACTGTAATGAGAAATGAACATGAAATGCTTCATACCATTCTCCAATTTGCTCAAGAGGACGAACGGGTGCGTGCCGTGATTATGAATGGTTCACGTGCGAATCCACATGCTCCACGGGATATTTTTCAAGATTATGATATTGTCTTTCTCGTATCCTGTATGGACAGCTTTATTCAGGATCGTCGCTGGATTAACAGCTTTGGAGAATTAATCATTATGCAAACGCCCGATGAGCATATGAAACCCTCTCCGACGTCTCGTGATCGCTTTGCTTTTCTCATGTTATTTACGGACGGCAATCGCATAGATCTTACACTCTGCCCTACGAATAACATCGCCAATTGGGCCCGAGACAGCTTAAGTGTACTGCTGCTGGACAAAGACGGACTTGTGGAGCCTTTCCCACCGCCAAGTCTTCAAGATTATAAGACGGTACCTCCAACCGCCCAAGCCTTTGCAGATTCCTGCAACGAGTTCTGGTGGGTCAGTACCTATGTGGCTAAAGGATTATGGCGCCAGGAACTCCCTTATGCCAAATTTATGCTGGATCGACCTGTAAGGGATGCGCTTCACTTCATGCTGGAATGGCATATTGGTATACGAACAGACTTCGCTGCAGATCCGGGTAAACAGGGGAAATATTTCGAGAACCATCTTGAGCCTGAACATTGGACAGCCTACGTCCAAACGTTTGCGGATGCAGATTATGAACATATGTGGCAGTCTCTTTTTATCATGGGTAATTTATTTAGAGAAGTGGCCCTGGAGGTGGCGAACCATTATGGTTACGAATATCCGACTCCGGACGATCAACGTGTTATGAACTATCTCCATCACGTAAAAGCTCTCCCAGCAGATGCTAAGGACATTTATTGATAAAAAACCAGTCGGCACTTGATTTATATGTGCTAGGCTGGTTTTATTTTTATACACTAACGTTATTCTGTCCTATGTGCTGCTTTAGATATTGCGCTGTTCGTTCCGGTTGCGAGATCGGAAAATGATGAGCTGCCGGAATATTCAGCGTATGCAGGGCATGAAATGGCTCGGGCAACTTATAGATCTGATCCTTCACACCCCATAGAATCGAAACCTCCTCTTTATACATTCTTTCGGATATCTCAGGGACCGACCGGAAGCTATCGGACTTCGTTAGCATGGCTAGGGCTTGCGCAGTCGTCTTTCTTACGCGTGGGGAACGTATTTCTTCAAGAACATACGTGATGTATGCTGGCGGGATATCGTCGATACTTTCAAAACAAGTCTGCGCAAGCAATTGCTTGCGTAAGCCTGAATCGCTGAATCTGCCTAGCATACTCTCCGTAATTCGTGCGCTCCGATATCTGCGCGGAGCAGTATGCAATACAGGCTGCAATAGGTGTAAGCTACTGATACGCTCAGGTACGCGTTCCCATGCCTTAGCAGCTAGTAGTCCGCCGAACGAATGACCTACAAGGCAGATTGGCGTTTCCAAAGCCTGAATAGCCTGCACTAACGATTCAATGTGGCCTTCTAGTACATCCTCCTTATGATGGTATGGGGAACGGCCAAAACCGGGAAGATCCACCAAGCAAACAGAGGATTCCGGAAATTGATTTGCCAGCGGTATCAAACAATCTGCCCCGCTGAAAGTACCGTGAACTAATACGATCGTTGGATTTCCATTCTTCACCCTTCGCTCCAGTGTAGCTAATGGCCCACGTCTGTTGCGGACATATCCATCTGTATCTATGGTGGAATGAGCAATCCTGAAATCAAGATCAGTAATGACAAATGGGAACACGCTTTTGTTCATCGCCTGTGACAACCCGTATTTACGTTGAATCTCTCGTGCTGCATCCAGTGGGTAGTCCACATCCACGATAAAATCGAGTGATTCCTTCGGAATACCTAACTTTTGGCCCAGAGGAGTACCCAGTATACTGGTTAGCCAAGCTGGCGAAATCGAACCGAGCGGTTTACGTACACGAAGCTCCTTCGCCATATTCGTTCCCAGCTCTATCATCGTTGGACTCTGCTGTCTGTCATCCATCAAGTAGTATGTTTCGCTGGCAGGATGTGATTCCTTCGTAAGAGCACTGATCAATTCGGCTGCATGATCTACATGGACCAAGGGGAGCCAATGAGATTTTCCGCCGGGGACAAGTCCCATAAGCTTGCGCGCTGTAGAACCTACGAGAATGCCTAGCCCACCAGTTTGGGGCGTATCCCCAGACTCTGAGTCACCAATGACAACGCTCAAATGGACAACCGAAAGCGGAAATCCTTCCTTGTGTGCTCCTTGACGGATACGCAAATCAGCCAAAAATTTCATCCGTTCATATGGAGGTGCCTGTTCCAAATGATCGATGACCGGCTCGGGAGTAATCCAATTATGATCATTAAAAGGGCTTTTGTACCCAACCAAATGGATAAAATGTCGTAACCCTTTGCTCGTATGAATATGTGTAGCCAACGTTATCATTTCTTCTGCCGCTTGTAGAAAAGCTGCTCTCGCATCCTCCTCTCCCAGCAGAATATCCATCGGACCTCCTGCGTGAATTACCACATCTGCTGTCTCCACAAGTTGCCTGTCAACAGGATTTAATCCTAGAGCAGGTATACTCAAATCGCCAATAACCGGTGTTAATTTCCCGATATGCCATGCTGTCTCCAAATCCATTTGCCTGCATATTTGTTCCCACTTTTGCTGCGAACGAACCAGGACGGTAATAGTGTGTTCCTCCTTGGAAAGTTGCCGTAACGTATGCATGCCGATAAATCCTGTGCCGCCCGTGATAAAGATATGTGCCATATACGAAACCTGCCTTTTTTAATTTTTAGTACTTCATAGTACTAATAAAGATTAAAAAAATCACTTTAGCAGAAGTGCTAAAGTAAATTTTAAATTTTCGAGTATGCTCGGGTCCTGGCTTGCATGCTGCAGAAAGAGCGCACCTTCAATGGCCGAGACGATGAATTGGGCCGTCGACCTCGCAGGAAGTTCAGCCTGAATCTCTAATCTTTCCCTTCCCTCGTTCAACAATATTTCTACGGTAGTGATTTGGCTTTGGAAGAACTGGCTTATTTTATTCCGAAACAAGGCGCTATTTTGAGGCATTTGCGTATAAAGAGTAATAAAGGGACAGCCTCCCAAACAATCTGTCTCTTGCTCTGTCAGCAATTGAAGAAGGATTTCAAAACGTTCCTGAACAGACTGATCCTTACGCGAAACAACTTCATAAATCATCTCATTATACGTTTGAATCAGTTGATCCAGAATGGCTGAAAGTAGCTCTTCTTTACTTTTAAAATAATAGTAAATGTTCGTTTTGGACACATTGCTCACAGCCACAATTTCATCCATACTTGTTGCATGATATCCTTGGGTAAGAAACAATGAGGTGGCGATGCGCAGAACAACATCCCGATTCGTGATTTTATTTTTTTTCATCATATTTAGCACTATACGGTACTAAAAAAGACTTGTCAACCTTCGCTGGAACATGTCTGCTCCAAAATATTATTTTTCGGCCAGAACCCGGTCACCTCTGCTCGCAGGCTGAGAAATAACCAAAAATTCAACATCCTGATTCGTTTCATTAAACATTTGATGAGGCACCATAGGAGGAACCTCACACCCTTCCTGAGATCCTAATTGGATTCGTTCGCCATCCACTTCAAGTACCGCTGTACCTGATAAAATAAAGAAAAATTGGCGCGCATGATGATGATAATGTCTGACCTCATGTGTATTTCCGGGCATCCGCTCATGAATAATGCTCAAATCATTATTTTTCACCAAGCGCCAACCATCACATTGATCTCCCCATATATAATGTTCAGCATTATTTTTACTTATTTTCATATTGAACTCCTCCTTTTGCAATTACAGTTTTATTTTAAATATGAATTCATAGAGCTACAATCTTAATTATAAAACGGCAGGACAAATGTAAAAAAGTCCGACTTAGTCAGACTTTTTTTATATATCCGCCTCGATGATTTCCTCCAACTTAATCCAGCTAAAATCCTCTTCCCCACGGGACAGCTTCACTTCTCGCCGACTTGTGTTAATCACCGTGACCAGTCCACACAGCTCCTCATCATCAAAAGGATTGAACACTCTTAGCGTAATAGGCTTCCGTTCGTTATAGGATACGATGATGGCCTGTTCAATCTGCTGCATTTCCTGATCGTCCAGTGTCGGCTTGCCGCGTCTTCTCTGCTCCTTCATCAGTCTTAAGTGTGCCTCCCGATGCTCAGGCAAAATCATGCGCGAGCTTTCCCATATGCCATTTCCTTCAAGCTTTTTCCCCATCGTAAGCCCCTCCTATGCTGTTCTGGTTACCGGATGCCATGCCAATACATGATCTAATCGAAAAACACGTGGCTGGCCTGTCTGTAAACAGGTGGCCCGTATCAAGCCATTCTGCACACGATGCACCTCGATGCGCCGATGAGACAGTTTGCCCTTCCGATCCATATACACGATTTCCACGATCTGCCCCACGTATTTTTCAAACATGATCCTTCACTCCTTATCAGAACGTTTGTTTGTATTATATGCGAACATGCGTTTGATTATCAATGTAAAAAAATCCCCTGAGGGATTTGACTCTCTCAAGGGAATTAAAACTCATAAGTGGACAGCTTAATATCTTCTTTATTCAAATCTTTCAACGGATAGACAGGCCCATTCCAATAAGTCAGAATATCAAGCGGCTCATTAGTGCCATGTTCTTTTAAAGTAAGAGATAATTCAAGCAACAAATGTGGAAGTTGATAAGAGCTTGTTAAAAACTGATATTCCTCCGGACTTTCACAGTCTTCTGCTCGATAAAACACAAAGTAGCCCTCAGTATGATCCCCAATGAGTACAATATAACGAGCAAGAAACATAATTTCGCCATTGGCAAAAGGAATGGAATGTGTCGAAGCAGAGATCAAATCTGTCTCTAATCCCTCAATACGAAGGGTGAGTTCATTGTTAAGGGCATCCATTCTTTCTCTTTGTTCGCTGATGAGGTGTTCATAATTTACAGGGACAAGCCCTCCATTCTTGATCGTAGCGATCAGTTCATCTATAAATACTTTTTGAGACAACACTCGATTGCTCATCCTATTCATCTCCATATTCGTGAAAATAAGCATGGAATTCTCGTATCAACATGTTCAATATTTATGTATCAAAATCTTGATTCGTTAACTACCCAGCATTTTTGTGACTGCATTCACAACCCTTTCCATCTCAAATGGCTTAACAATAAAGTCTTTTGCACCTGCCTGAAATGCTTTTATAATCGCTTCCTGCTGCCCCAAAGCAGAACACATTAAAATGTTGGCTTGGGGATCAAGCTCTACAATCTTTTTAACGGCCTCAAGTCCATCCATCTTGGGCATATTGATATCCATGGTGATTAAATCAGGACGAAAGTGTGCGTATTTCAAAACAGCATCATACCCATTTTCTGCTTCCGCAATAACAGCGTGACCTAAATCCAAAAGAATATCCTTAAGCACAGAACGCATAAATAAAGAATCATCCACTACTATAACTGTTGCCAAATTGATCTCTCCAATCCGTTGTAAAATGATATGCACACCCAAATTTCAATATCGGTGAAAAAACTAGTAATATTAATAGAAATAATCTGTAAAAACAAAAACGCTACCATTGAATTATAAAAGGAATTTGAAACTAACTACTACAGAATTAGTTTTCAAAAAAACGTTTCATAATGACGTAAGTCATTCCTGTAAAGCAAATTACAAAGCACTATATATCTACTGTATCTAGAGCACTAGCCAATAAAATGAAATTTCATTAGATAGTTATAAAAAAACTGACGCCGGTATCCTTCCGACGTCAGTTTATAAACTTATTCGTTCAAGGCTTTTTTCAAAGCCTCCAGATTGTTTTTCATAACACCGATGTAATCCAGGTTCTTCTGCTTCTCTTCATCCGTCAGCCCTTCAAGCGGATTCAGTACATCGGTTTTTGAACCGATTTCAGTAGCTACGGTCTCAGCGACCTTCGGATCAACAAGAGTTTCAAAGAAAATCGTTTTAACATTATTTTCTTTAGCAAATTTGATAATACCCGCCAACTTGTCCGGTGTAGGCTCCTGCTCCGGAGATAATCCGGCAATGGGTACTTGGGTCAAACCGTATTGCTTAGCCAAATAGCTAAAAGCAGCATGCTGCGTAATAAAGTCTTTACGTTTTACATCTTTCAGACCTGTTTTGAACTCAGTATCCAGCTCTTTCAGCTTGGCGATATAAGCATCAGCGTTTTTCTCATAATCTGCTTTGTTCGTGGGGTCGGCTGCCGCAAGCCCCGCTTCAATAGACTCTACTTCTTTTTGAGCCAAGACTGGATCAAGCCATACATGAGGGTCCAGCACATGATCGTGATTATGGCCTTCCTCTGCGTGCGCTTCTTCTCCTTCTTCCTCCTCAGCCGTACCTTCCATCAGGTTCAACCCTTTGCTCGCTTCAACTACAACACGCTTATCGTTAGACGCGCTACTCAAAGCCTGTTCTGCCCAATCTTCAACGATACCGTTATAAACAAATACGTCAGCATCCTTAACCTGTGCCATATCTTTGGCGCTCGGTTCCCAGTCATGCGGCTCGGCACCGGCAGGAATCAACGCGATTACGTTAGCATGGTCTCCAGCAACTTGCTTGGTAAATTCATACATCGGATAAAAAGTGGTGACCACATTCAGCTTTTTACCACTGTCCGCTGTTTGTGCCGAATTTGGCTCGGTTTGAGAAGCATTTGTAGCTGCATTATCAGATTTGGCTCCGCAGCCAGACAAAATAAGTGCTAGTCCCGCAGACAATACAAATGATTTTTTGAACCATGTATTCATATTTATCATAACTCCTTATGTGTTAGTTTTTAGTTTACTCTCACTATAGTTACAATCACTGACCTGTCGCGTTCTTACGTCGGGAAGCCTGCTGCTTGCCCAGCTTACGGACCAGCTTTTGAATGCCAACTCCTACGATCAGCAATAATAACAGCACCATGGCAATCGTCCCCCCTGGGGGCGTACTTAGTTCATACGATGCGGTTAAACCCATAAATACACCGATCAATGCGGTGACCATAGATATCCAGATGGCTGCCGCGAAGCTCGGTGCAATTCGAATCGCCAGTGCAGCAGGTAGCACGATTAGTGAGGAGACAAGCAGCACACCGACAATCGGCATTGCAGCGGCTACAATCATTCCTGTTAAAATACTAAACGCAAATGAGATAGCCTTGACAGGAAGACCATTGGTCTTCGCTGTTTCTTCATCAAAGGTAATCTGATACAAAGGACGCCGGAATACGAAAAAGAAAATACCTCCGATCACAGCCACTGCGATCATCAACATCAGCTCTGTCTGATTGACCGCTACCACCGAACCAAACAAATAAGCAGAGAACCCTTTGTTGATGCTCTGATTCAGATTCATTAAAATAACAGCCGTCGAGAGGCCGCCTACCATAATAATAGCCACAGAAATCTCACTATATGTTTTGTAAGACCTGCGGACGTATTCAACGATAATCGCGCCGATCACGGCAACAATAAATCCGGTTATCGTCGGGTTAATGCCTAAATAGGCACCCGCTGCCACTCCTGCCAGCGATACATGCGATAGCATGTCCGCCATGAGAGCCTGACGCCGCAGCATCAGGTATACTCCAAGCACCGAGGCCAGCAGTGCAATTACCCCACCGGCACAAAATGCCCGCTGCATGAAGTCGTAGTGCAGCATTTCCATCCGCCATCTTCCTTCCTTTCAAGCTCAATAATACGATCCAGATAATGTTGCACTTCCGATAGTCCATGGGTCACCATGACCACGGTTCTTCCATATTCCTTAACCTGCTGATTCATCAGATCGTAGAAATGATGGCGGCTTTCCTGATCCATTCCGGTCGTGGGCTCATCCAAAATGAGCAAATCCGATTCCTGAGCGAGCGCTCTTGCCACACAAATACGCTGCTTCTGTCCACCGGACAATTCGCCGATTTTACGGTGACGCAAATCCCACATGCCTACCTGACGAAGCGCCTGCTCAGTCAGATCATGATCCTCAGACCGCATACGGCGCAGCCAAGAGCCATGAGTATATCTTCCTGAACGGACAAATTCCAAAATCGTACTTGGAAATCCGCCATTGAAGGCAGCAATTTGTTGTGAAACAAATCCGACGACGAGCTTTTTGCCTTCACCTGTACGGTCGGACATAAACACTTTGCCCTTCCAAGGCTGAAGTAAACCGAGCAGCAACTTGAGCATCGTCGATTTGGAAGCACCATTCGGTCCAGTGATAGCCACAAATTCTCCAGAAAAAATTTCAACATTGGCATCCACCAAGTTAGGAACGTCTCCGTAGCCAAATGTGACCTGTTCCAATGAGGCCAATAACATGACGCAAATCTCCTTTTCCTTTAAAAAGCCTGGAGCCATCTGAGCGATCATCATTTGCGCAGATTCTCCAGGTCGTTTATGATCATTAAACCATCTACCGTAATTATTACGATTTGGTAATAAAAAAATAAGCGTTTGATAAACGTAACCTTTACGCATTAGCAAGTTTAACAGTTTAGGCAAGGTTCGTCAATGTTTTGGCAACTCTTTTGTTTGTTTACTTCATTTTGTCCGGGTACAAGCCTGCAGCCAAGGTTTTCAGTGCAATTGGTGCACGCACGCCTTCAGCCGCCGCGGACAATGGCAGCACTATAAACCGTTTGTTTTTGATCGCTTCCACACCAGCCAGCGCAGGTTTGCTCAGGAGTAGCTTCTCTTTATCCGCCAGTGAAGTATCTCCATAGTCGAGAATGACAATGACGTCAGGATTACGGTTCACAACCTCTTCCCAGCTTACCTCGGTAAAACTTTTGTCGATATCATCAAAAATATTTTTCGCCTTCACACTTTTAATCAAAGACGTCAGATAATTGTTGGCAGCCGTAAAAGGCTTGTCTTCGCCGCTGTCATAGACAAACACCTTGGGTGCCTGTTCAACAGTACCAATTTGAGTCTGAATGGATTGCACTTGCTCACGAATATCATTTACCAGCTTTTCTGCACGCTCCTCAACCCGGAAAATACGTCCAATATTTAGTATATCCTGATATACGTCTTCTAACGTGGGACCCGGCTTATTTGAGGATTCCTGTACATAGGTCTGCACGTTCTGTTTGGCAAGCTCCTCACGGGAACCCAGATTTTTATCATTAAAAGCACTCTTCCAGCCCGCATAGGCAAAATCCGGCGCAGCAGCCATAAACACCTCTTTGGATGGATATTGTTTGGCTAGCACGGGTATTTTATCATATTGAGCCTTATATTCCGGCAAAATCTGATCATCCATATACGCAGTTCCTACCATAGAGGATTCCAGCCCAAGAGCCAGCATAACCTCTGTCGCGTGCTGGTTCAGTGTAACCGCGCGTTTGGGCGCCTCGGGAAATACCATTTTAACACCCATATTCTCAAGCTCTACCGACGTCTCCTTGGTCGCCGATTGCGATGCGGCAGGTTGCTGCCCGTTTGCGGATGGATCGCTTGTTTGAGCCGTGTTTCCTGCTGCGCAGGCTGACAACAACAGCACCATCACCAAAGCAAGCATAACCAACGGTAACGCGGGTTTGCTATATTTTTTCATATGTACCGTCTCCTCTTTCATTCGCAGTTTATCTTACCTCATTGTATCGCTTTTTTTTCTGTTAACGTCATAGATGGTCTCCTCTCCTGAGAGAATCCGGTAAAAAGGTAATATTCGGCTTCCTGGTTTTTGGATGAATACAGATTTCTGTCTCCACCCCGAATACACTGCGCAGCAGGTCTGGCTGAAACACATCCTCCGTTATGCCGGAAGCTACCACTTTGCCTTCTTTTAATACATATATTCGATCACAATAAAATGCCGCCAAATTCAAATCATGAAGCGCAGCTAGTGTAGTTATCTGAAGTGTTTTGACCAAATCCAGAATTTGCAGCTGATACCGGATATCCAGATGATTCGTCGGCTCATCCAAAATGAGAAATTTCGCCTGTCCGGCCAAGGCTCTAGCAATCAATACCCGTTGCTTTTCACCGCCGGACAAGGTAGCAAAGCCCTGATCCGCCTGAGCTTTCATCCCTACCCGCTCCAGCGCCTGCTCAACCAGCTCATGATCGACGACGGTGTCTGATTCCAGCAGTTTCTTATGCGGATGGCGGCCCATCAAGACGATGTCCCGTACTGAAAAATCAAACGTTTGAGGCGCATCCTGACTCACCACTGCCATTTGTCGGGCCGTCTCTTTGTACTTCATCCGCAGTATATCCCGGCCATCCAGCGTAACCAAACCACTGTCAGGCTTTAGCACACGATACATGTTTTTAAGCAACGTCGATTTGCCGCTGCCATTCGGACCGATCAGTCCAACCAGCTCCCCTGCTTTTACCTGGAGACAGATGCCGTCGATCAGCCGTTTATCGTGAATACTGAAGGTCACATATTCGACTTCTATATTCATTTTTCGCCTCCAAACGAGTAGGAACTGCGCCGCAGCAGCCATACAAAGAAGGGTCCTCCGCACACAGCCGTCACAATACCAATCGGCAACTCCTGTGGAGCTAGCACGAGCCGGGCACATACGTCTGCCCACACGACAAAAATAGCTCCCGCCAACAGGCTGACAGGCAGGACACGTCGATGATCCGATCCTACCATCAGCCTAACAATGTGCGGAATCATAAGCCCGACAAAGCCAATCGAGCCACTGACCGATACAACTGCCCCGGTTAGAAGGGAAAACACGACAACCAGTAATACGCGGAACGCCTGTACGTTCACACCGAGCGTTACTGCGGCCTCTTCACCCGTTAGCACAGCATTCAGCGACCGGTATCGGGTCAGGAGAACAGCCGTTCCAGCTACTACAATGAGGCTTGGAATGAAAAGCGTGTCCCATTGAGCGCCTGCCAGACTTCCCATCATCCAATACATCGCGTCACGGATGCCTTTTTCATTCGGGGCCATCGTAACGATAAAGCTAGTCACAGCCGACAGCATCATGGACACTGCAACCCCTGCCAGCAGTAAACGGGTCGTCGATATGCGCCCGGCCACACGGGCCAACGCGAACACCATGAGCATCGCAGCTAACGAGCCTATAAAAGCAGATAAAGGCAGCGCAAGTCGTCCCAAAAATCCGAAAGCTCCAAACACAATCACCAACGTAGCTGTCACCGAAGCCCCGGACGAGACTCCTAAAATATAGGGATCCGCTAACGAATTACGAATTAATGCCTGTATAGCGGCCCCAGTAACAGCAAGTCCTGCTCCTACGACAACACCAAGCAACACGCGCGGAAAACGGATTTCCCAGACGATATATTGCTCCGGCTTGGTCCATGTCACGGGTATCCATTGATCCAGCCAGGGAAGATGGGACAGTGCAATTCGCCATACCGTCCCCGGTGCGACAGCCACAGGACCCAGCATGACCGCGAGTGTAACCGACAGCACCAGCCCGGCAGTCAGCAGCAGCAGAATTGTTGTAAATCCCCAAGCAGGCTTCCCAGCTAGGTGAGCGTGAGAATTATGTTTTGATGGATTAGGTCTTGATGGATAAACGCTGCTCGGTCCCGAAGTCATGAACTAGTCAATGGCTTTTCGGCCGCTTCCAGCTTTCTCAATCGTTCCTCAATCTCGGAAGCAGAGAAATTCTCGCCCATGATAATCGCAACATCGTTCACTGGCTTTTGCGGGCGGATCGGAATGATTTCCAGCTCCCGATAGGCAAACTGGAACATCATCTGACCCTCTGATTCCAGAAACCGCACAATTCCTTTGGCCCGGTAAATTTCAGCAGGCAAACTGCGGAACAACTGTTCAAACTCGGAGCGTGGTACAGGTTGTCCAAAGAAATGCGTGTGAACAACTACATGGTCGTAGGAATGATAATGCTCCCCATGTTCGTGGTCATGGTCATGGTCATGGTCGTGATCATGGTGCTCGGGATCAGGGTGGTCATGATGGTGATGGTCTGTATGTTCATCATGATCATAAGTGTGTAGATGATTTTCCTCGTCCATGCGGTCCTCTCCTTGAAGGGAGAAAAAAGTACCCGCGTTCACGTCACTCCGTTGCGTGCTCACAGTCAGAGCATATGGATTTAATTCTTTTACGAGGGCCTGTACTTCCTGCAACTCTCCCGCAGCCAATAAATCGGTCTTGTTAATAATCAGTTTGGAAGCGCACCGAAGCTGATCCTGCATCAAACGAAGCGACTTGCTTCTCTCGCTACCTGAAGAAAAATCCAGAAATTGACGCGCGTCCATGACCGTGATAACAGATTGTAAAATCATAGAAGAATATATGGAAGCATCTGTCACTGCATCTACAATCTCCATCGGATTAGCCACTCCGGTACATTCTACAATAATCACGTCCGGCTTATATTCCTCGGCAAGATTCATTAGCTCGACGCCCAAATCCCCGCGAATGGTACAGCATATACAGCCACTGAGCATTTCTTTCATGGGTGCTTGGCCGTTCACCAAACTGCCATCCAGATTAACATCGCCCAACTCATTCATCAAAATAGCTGGCTTGAGGTCCTGCTCCTTGTAGTAAGCCAGCGCATGCTGAAGAAGAGTTGTTTTACCGCTGCCCAAAAATCCGGATAAAACAACAATCGGTATCATATAATCCTCCTTGTCTTTACAACATTTAATATGGATCGTACCGTAAAATTTTCCTTCTTGCAATCATTTATCGAATTTTAATCGTAATAATTACCATTAGTAAACATAAATATATATGACCCCTCTTTGAATTGTCAACATAGGGGGTGATTCAAACACAATCCGGCGGGCATGATTGTCCCATCACAGGCATAGGATGTAGATAAGAACCCTTATTTCCAAGGAGACGTGGAATGAAAAACAGTACGCTGTTGAAGATGCTGCCTTTTATGATTCCGTTTGCCTTTCTCATCCCTGTGCTTATTACGCTATCTCCCCAGTGGCTTCGTTTGTTAGATATGGGGCAGCTGCAGCCGTTAAAAACAGTATTTATGGGTATTTTTCTGGAAGCTGTCCCGTTTCTACTTATCGGTGTGCTCGTCTCATCCCTTTTGCAGTGGCTTGTACCGGAAACATGGATTCGCAAAATAGCACCTGCACATCCTGTACCGGGTGTCCTGCTGGCCTCCCTGCTAGGTCTGCTGTTTCCCATCTGTGAATGCGGCATGATCCCTGTCGTTCGCCAATTAATGCTTAAGGGAATGCCTGCCTATATGGGTATCACTTTTATCTTAAGCGGGCCCATTATCAATCCCGTGGTACTGGCTGCGACGATGATGGCTTTCCCTTCCCATCCCGAGGTCACTGCCGTTCGAATGGGTCTGGCCTTTGGCGTTTCTGCGATCATCGGGCTGATCGTGTATGCCTTTGTTCGAGTGCATCCGCTCAAACGTTCGTTGCTCTCTTTTAACCAGCAAAAACAGAACAATCAGAATCATCGGCATAATCGCACATGGCGGGGCTTTTTTGTACATGCTGGCGACGAGTTTTTGGACATGAGTAAATATCTCATTATCGGGGCATTATTGACAGCCTGCATCCAAACCTTCATTCCACGTGATGAAATGCTTTCGTTAAGCGACGGCACGGCCGGCTCGTACGCCTTTATGATGGGTTTTGCCTACGTGCTGTCGCTGTGTTCCACCTCCGATGCCTTTGTAGCTACTGCTTTTTCGCATACCTTCACACTAGGTCCGCTGGCATCCTTTCTTGTACTCGGCCCGATGTTGGATTTTAAAGGCACGCTCATGCTGCTAAGCACCTTCCGCACCAAATTTGTCGCCATCTTGGGCTTGCTCATTGTTTCGCTCGTCCTGGTGGGCTCTATATCTGCTGAATGGTTATTTGGGAGGTGAATACAAACGTGAATTCAACCTTTAGCATCCGCTGGCAATATGGCATACGCTCCTTGCTCTTGATCGGATTAGCTGTGTACATCATCACATTAAGCCGTACAAATGCACTTCATTACTACTTGGCCCCACAAATGCAAAAGCTGCTTCTGCTCTGCCCTGTGCCCCTCTTGTTCATCGCTTTGGCGATGGCATGGCACGGAATCGTCGGGGAGCGGGACGGTGAGGATATGTGTGATTGCGAGCATCCGTTGCCGCAAAGCTGGTTCAAAAAAACACTCGTATATGGAATGCTGCTCATTCCGCTCCTGTTCGGTTCTCTGCTACCCAATCAGGCACTAGGTAGTGATATGGCCGCCAAAAAAGGCATGTCCTTCACGTATCCCAACCCGGATATCCGACGAAAAACAGATACACAGACCACGAAAACACCGGCTTCCTCCATTTTATCAACCGCATCTTCTGCCCCAACTTCGCCCCCTCCAGGGGGAAAATGGAGTCAGGAAGCACTGGATAAGCTATTCGTTCCGCCTGATAAGTACAATGTAGAATTCGCCGAGCTGGCGAAACGCCTGTATCAGCAACCCATCATACAGATCAAGCCTGAAATATTCTCCGAAACTATCGGAGCCATTGAATTATATAAACACGCTTTTGAAGGAAAAAAAGTACAGGTGACTGGCTTTGTTTATAAAGATGATAACCTGCCGGGTAAAGGTCTATTTGCAGTAGGAAGATTCCTCGTCATGTGCTGTACTGCCGATGCCATGCCATTCGGGATCATCGTCCAATCCCAGAAGGTCCCGTCCTTTGACAAGGATACCTGGGTGACCATTGAAGGAACACTGCATGCCACACAAAAGGGCAACGCTCCCGTACTTGAAATTCGATCCGAAAAAATAACCGCTGTCGGGCAGCCGGAATCCCCGTACGTCTATACCCAAGCAGACTCGGTAGCTACCTTTGATCGCTTGAACGCAACACACTAAACCCACCAAGGAGGAAGAATGATGAACAAAGTTCCTGTTATTTTAATCAGTGGTTTTCTTGGAAGCGGCAAAACAACACTGCTTTTGCGCCTGTTAGCCCATACCCGCCAAATTCCCCTTCGTGCTGCTGTTTTAATGAATGAAATGGGTGAATATGATGTAGACAGCGCTATTATTTCAGAGGAAATGCCTGACGTAACAGTGGAAGGATTGCTAGAGGGCTGCATTTGTTGCAGCAAAAGAAATGAGCTGGCAGGGGCTCTGCACACCCTGCTGAGCCAGGAGCCGGATCTGATCTTCATGGAAACCACCGGGGTAGCCAACCCCGAGCAAGTGCTGGAAGAGCTTCGCTCCCCACTGCTGGCGGATCGGCTTTATCTGGTTCACAGCATCAGTGTTGTGGATGCTGAGCTGTTCCATGAATACAACAGCCGCTTTACGGCTGATAAAGAACTGGTTCGGACCCTGCACGGACAGCTGCGCACCGCAGACTTCATTGTGGTGAATAAGATGGATGTCGTAAGTAGCCGTGAAGTGACGAAGGTCGTCAAGAGCATCCGCAAGCTCAACGATACGGCCAAACTACAGACTACTGAATATAGCCGGGTTGACCTTGAACCACTGCTGGAACCTGTTCTGGCCTCCGTATTCGTTGCCGCGAAACCTGTACCGGTATCTCAACCTGCACCAGCACAGGCGCAACCCACCGATGTAGGCGCATCGTCCGTCCCAATTCCCGCCAAAAGTATTGTAAGATCCGGCAGTGTCTCCAGAAGTACGGCATTCAAAGTTATTTCTGCACACAGTCATAACCACAGCCACGATCCAAACCAGTCCCATTCGTTTTCCCGTCTGGAGAGCTTAACGCTGCATCAATATTCTCCTCAGCCACTGGAAAAGCAACGATTGGAAAGCTTCCTGACCGGGCTCGGTTCCTCGCTGCTTCGAGCGAAAGGTTATTGCGTGCTTCCTCAGGAAGGTACGATGCTTTTGCAATTTTCGGGAAATCACTTGGAGTGGCAGCCCACCGCACTTCCTGTGAGTCAGGGGTATGTCACGCTCATTGGAGAGCAGCTCGACAAAGTATCCATTGCCGACCAATGGGAACAGTGCTTCATTTCGCTTTAAATGACAGATCTGGATTAAGACAAAAAAACCTCCTGCAGATGCAGGAGGTTTTTTAAAAAGCGATGTTCACGAATTATTGGCATAATCTGTGAACATAACGCTCGACTTTTCTTACTTAAGGTTATATTTTTTGTTAAAGCGATCCACACGACCACCGATATCCACGTTTCTTTGTTTACCAGTGAAGAACGGGTGGGAAGCAGAGCTAGTATCTACACGGATAACTGGGTATGTGTTGCCATCTTCCCATTCCATCGTTTCTTGCGAATATTTAGTGGAAGCACTCAGGAAAGTGAATCCACAGCTAGGGTCCAAAAAGATAACTTTGTTCAATGTTGGATGAATATCTTTTTTCATTAGTTTCACCTAATCTTTCATATAGTTTTAGTTTCAAATTCAAACGTACTGGCGCAATACTCCATCAGTTGGCAAAAGGAACGGTTATGTCCCAGAAAAAAAGACGATAGATCATAACGGTTGCGCTCAAGCTCGTAAACGACAAGCAAACGATGCCGCATATATCGCATCGCCCATTGCACGAACGCTCCGGATCTTTCGTCAGCCTTCATCGTTATATAAGCATATAGTGAATGGTCCTCCGGCTCGTCCCAAATGCTGACACCAGCACAGGAGAACTCGGTAGCCACGTGCTTTCGATTCAAAAGGCAAAGCGTGCCATGTAGCTCGGCATCTATCATACAGCCATAAAAAAAAGCCGTTCTCTTAGGTGCAAGCTTTAACTTTGGACGCTCTGTCCACTGGACTAATTCAAGTTTTCGCCGGTTCCATAACGCAGGCTTTTGCAAACTTAACACGATTTCTTCATCGTTAACGGAGAGATCATACCGCAGCTCCGTTCAGGATGCAGGTAATTCAGATTGCTATGCAGCAAACCTCAAATTATCTAGTTTCACGATGGATCGTGTACTTTTTCAGACGCGGAGAGTATTTTTTCATTTCAAGACGCTCCGGATGATTTCTTTTGTTCTTGGTTGTTGTATAGTTGCGATCACCGGATTCGGTGCATGCCAAGGTAACAATTACGCGCATTTCTCTTCCTCCTTAATTGGAATACATGGTATACAATTACAATAGTAATTTTTACGATTAGTTCTATTTTATAATTCATGCTCCGCTTTGTCAACCTTAGAGTCACGGTTTGTCGCTTCTTCTACCGTGTTCCAGCGATTACGGTACTGTGCAAGCTTCGGATGAAGTTCCAATGGTTCACTCGAAAGCACCAATCTGACGTTTCTAATCCATTCTCCAAACGATGCATAGGAAGCGCACAAATTTGCAGTTTCAGGACTCATGTACAAAAAAAGCGGGGTCGTATACTTTTCCGCCAAAAAACGGATGGCTGCTTCAATCGGCGTATATTTTTTACGCTTACCTTCCCAGCTCTCAATCACAACAGCACTCAAAGCCTGTTCCCGCTGCCACTCTCCCAGCTCGTCCACCCGCTTGTAATACGAGCGTACCGGCTGCTTCCACATTCTTCTGACTGTTTCTTCATGTAGCGGATACAGCACCAGCTTTGTAAAAGATAGTGCAGCCCCCGTTTCGGCAAAAAGCTCCAGCTCTCTGGCTGTAATCTGCTCGAACGTATCATAGTAGACCAGGGTCCCTTTATGCGTCTCGATCGGAGGCTCATAACCATAGGGTACATATTGAAGGTTTCTTGTCATGCCGGACACTCCGTCCTTCCATAGATGAACTTTTCCTTCTATATTATACCCTTGTTTTGGCATGAGTTTGCATAAAATGTTTATCCTTGTTCAACAGCAGGCGTATTACGGCGTGAACCTCGCCGGAACTGCAACGCGTAAAGTCCCATCGTCACAAGCGCAATCAGTGCAAGCACCGTAAATATATTGCTAAAATTGAACACCTGCACATTAGATACGACAGGATTCAAATGAAAGGACGACGAACTATCCAGCGTTTTGCCCAAAATACTTGTCGTGATCGCCCCGGCAATGAAATTCAGCAGAGATAACAGCCCCATTCCAACACCAATCTGGTCTTTTGACAAGGTACGAGAAATCGTGTTGGACATGGCAATCTGCATGAAGGTCTGACCTACGTTTCCGAAAACAAGCAAAAATAAAATCAGATACGGAGACGCACCCACAAACGTAGACAAGCTAATAAAACAGATAAACAAAAGCGAAACGGCCGTATAGACGAGAAACGAATTTCCTTTACTATCCGCCAAACGTCCCCCTCTTTTCCCCAATAGAGCCGACGCAATAGCAGCTGGAAACATAATTAGTCCAATCGTTGCCGGCGTAAGCTGATTGAGACTGTTCAGAAACTGGGGTGCCAAGTATGGCAATCCAAAGCTGATCCCCGTCCCTAAAAAAGCGATAAGGAGCCCGTATGAATATTGCTTGTTACGGAACAGCTTCGGCTGGATAAATGGATCATGTGCAGTGTTAATTCGCCATATAAACAGTGCAAATAGCACCATACCGACCAGAAAAAATATCATATTGGCTTGTGAAATGGAAAGCAATAAGAAGGCTACTGTTCCACCCAGCAATAATCCGCCAAGAAAATCGAACTTCTGATCCTCTCCACGCTGATCATCCAAATATTTGCGAAAGAACGGCAAAGCGATCAGTGGCAGCATGGAAATGACGAACAAAAAGCGCCAGCTCGCAAAGCCTGTAATCAAACCGGAAATAATCGGAGCCAGTGCCGTACCTAACGCTAAGCCGATTGCTGTGACGCCCAGAGCGCGTCCTCTTTTTTCAGCCGAGAAATAGCGAACAGGAACGATCATGGCAGTTGCCGGAATAACAGCAGCTCCTGCGGCCTGAAGCAAACGAGCTACAATTAGCATCCAAAATTGATTGGCCAACAGCCCAATAAGCGAACCTAGTGCAAAAAAGATAATCCCAAACGTCAGCAAATCCTTAAGACGATATTTATCAGCCAATTTGCCGTAGGTCACCGAGCCAACCGCATACACGATCATATAACCGGTTAGCAGCCAACTTACATCGGAAGAACTAATATGAAACTCCTCCCGAATCACAGGCATAACTACATTAAACATAAAAGCGTTCATCACTGAAAAAACAAGTGTGAAAGCTAACACACGCATTAGCTTATCCGCATTGGGATAAGTTTGTTCTTTTATCATTTGGTTACTCCCTCTCCTGTAAACATTTTATCTATGATGGCATTTCACAGCTTTTGAATACCCCTATCCGGGCAAATTTCTCTATATATCCACTTAAACGCGGGTGTTCGCAGGACGATAATCGTGGAGAATTTTTTTAAGCAGGCCGCGCAGCGTCTCCGATTCTCCGACAGATAACGTTTCGCCTACAGAGCTTTTAATTTGCTCAATGGTACGTTCAGCTACCATGTGAATCTCCAAGCCTTCCTCGGTCAAATAGATTTGCTTCATTCGTGCATCTTCCGGGTGACTTTGGCGTACTGCCCAGTTTTTCTTAACGATCCCGTTAACAAGGCTGGTAACGCTTGATTTATCAATAAGCAATAGCTTTTCCAAATCCGTATTGGTGACTCCAGGCGACATCGCCAGTATATAGAGCGTCTGCGATTGTGGGGAGGTGAGTCCCAAAGGGCGCAGTGCCGTTTCAATCTCGCGCCGGACGGTGGTGAAAATCCATTTAATTAAATACATCGTGCTCTCTTCCTCCCAAGGAAGACAAACGGGATACACCTCACTTCCCATCTCAATACAAACCTCCTATCTATCGAATTTTAATAGTTTGAATTCCAACCAATTTTAATCAGTCGCCTATCTGGTGTCAATACTTTCGTAAAATGATCGTCTACTAAATACAGTGAATTTCGAATTACGAATTCATCCTATATGAAAATTTATGTATAGCAAAAGACGAGCCCTTGAAGGAAGCCCGTCTTTTACTTTATTTCTGTTTTATAGTTGCTTAGTCTGCACTCTTCACTTGAACCATCGGGTATTCTTCTCCATCAACGGTAACCGTGCTAGCATCGTTCAGCTCCAGCCGTTGCCAAATGGTCAACAGCGTACGATAAGGATACTTCTCCAGATCATACTCCGTTGGCGCGTCAGTGTCTGTGTTTGTTCCATTGGCTGAACCTGTACCTTGATCGGCCGTTGTCCCTGTACCATCACCTGATGTGCTGCCTGTGGTTTTATCGGTTGCTATACCGCTACCCTCAGTAGAAATCTCCGAAGTCGAGCCTCCGTCCGTGTTGTCTGTCACTGCTCCAGCCTGATCAGCGCTTTTTCCGCCAGATGTACCACCACGAGCTGTGGAACCACTGCCTGTGGTTTCTCCATCTGCTGTCGTGCTTTTTGTAATGGTGCTCCCAGTGTTTACGTCACCGGATGGACCATTGTTAGCTTTACTGGCTGCTTCCTTGTCGTTTTGTTCAGCAAGCGTAAAATTTTCGTATGAGTGCTCCTGTTGATCCGCGCCGACAATGACGAGTTTTTTGGGCTTAAATTCTGCCTGCTCTGCCGATGTTTGAAACGCAAACAACAGCTTGACCATTTTCGTAGTGGACTTGGTGTTAGGTACATGTGTCACTATCGCCGTAGGCTCCTCTTTTACGGGCACTGTTGGCTCTACAGGCTGTTGTACAGGCTTCGGAGCAGCAACAGGCGCAGGTGTGTCACCAGATCCGATCACCCCGGCAGCTTTCAGGCCGCCTAGCGTACCTGCAATGACAATCAGCACAATCCCGGAGATCACCCCGCCTTTGCGGAAACGACGAAGTGTTTTGACCAAAGACGTGTCTGTTTCACGCTTTGCTGCCAAATAGAAATTTTTAAAGACAGGCTTTGCAGGTTCAAAATATTGACGCCACAGCGTTTTTTTATGCAGTCCTTCTCGTCCTTCCTTTTGGAAGAATAGAAGTAGCGCACGTCGATAGGACGGTTCGAAACCGCCACGTGGAGTAGCAAACTCAGGGTGTTCCTCCGACCATCGGATAAAGCTGTACATCGTGTCGTTATCCTTCGCCCATTTGCGGATCGAACTGACTAGGCGAGCAAAATCCAATATTCCTTCTCCCGTACCGTCAGAACGATAGAAAGCAGGCAACAGACGGGCAAAATGACCCTCCGCAAGCTGCTGGGGCAGCCAGCCGTAAGCCCAATCCTGCACCTTTTCTACTTCGCCGGGCTCCAGACCGTCCAGCACCGACGGTTCCGGGTCCTCCGTATTAAACCAATCGTAAGCTGCAATCAATCGCACTGCTTGTCCTTTGAGAGGAGCAGGCAGCTTTCCAACCCACTGCACCAAATCGGGCCGTGTGAAAAACGGAATCTGTACGACCTGATCGGGTGATATTTCTTTTAGCTCTACTTCGGTAAGCAAATACCGATCCGCCGCTTCCTGCAAGCGTTCTGTCAATCCGGATTGCTCCAGCGGGGACAGTTTGCCTACGGCAGAACTGCTGTCCCATTGACGCAAGCGTTGATGAATGGCAGCCACAGCCTCTACCGGTTTTCTTTCGGCACGCAGTCTGCCCATCAATGCAGATTCGGCCAAAAGCTGAAAATCAGCATTCGCTGACACTTCGATATACCGACTGCCCCATTCATGCACGACAGCCAGCAGTCCCTTTACATCCGGTGTTCTTTTCATCTGACTGTCCATGTAGGGAATGAACAGCATTTTTGTAAGTGCCGGATTACCCAGCACTTTCGTAAAATATGCCTTGCCTAATGACGGATTCTCTTCAATCGTATGATAAATATACGTGACCGCTTCCGTATTTCTGGCAGTATAAGCGTTGTTTAGCGAACGGATTAAATATTCCACCAGCCGATTTTCGCTGCTGCGTGCATGAACTTTATAATAGTCCTTGAAACTATCGACCAAACCTACATCTGGAATATATCCATCCTTCACCCGATCAAATTCATGATCAAAAAACGACAGAAACAGATCATTCAGCCGCATTTTGCGTGGCAGCGCATCGGGTGGCGATAAATAATCAGTCAAGCTTCGTAACACAGCGATTCGTTGTTCGTTGTATAATGCCCGCTCTCCCTGTTCAATTCTGTACAACGTAATTAGCTCATGATAGCTGGATAGCGTCAGATCACGTCCTGCCTCCATGCCTGTCAGCATTTGCTCGGCAAATTTGAAAAAATCGTCCGGCGTCCCGCCATTCAGCAACGTACGGACAATCCAGTCAAAATAAGGCTGTCTCACCTGCTCTGCATCCACATTAAGTATTCGACTATTGTTAGACAGGTCAAATACAAAGTCCTTTTCCACATTCCGATCACCGGGACGCAAACTGAAAGGCTCAACGAACATCAAGTGAATGCCTTTTCTGCTGTTCGGTTCCTGCGCATATGTAAGAAATCCGAGTCTGTTGCGAAATACATAAGGCAGTGCCGCATACAACACACCAAGCAGCTGCTTGGCTGAAGATGCCACTGCTTCTGCAGGAACATTCAGCGCTACATATACCTTTTTGCGACCCGCGGCCGACATCATGACTGCGTACAAAAGCTGCTTAAACACTTCTTCGCTCAGCTGTAATTGAGCCAGCACTGCAGACGGGTCAACAGCGGGAAATACACTTCCACCCGGTAGACGCTCCAATTCCGGTAATTCCGTTCCCTGCTCAATATCATAGGTATCAACAAACGATGTGTTTAGCCACTGCTTATAGTCAGACGGAGATTCACCATGTCCGGCTGGAATCACATAGTTGTGCGTAAAAAAGGCGCTCCGCAGCCCAGTAAAATCCGCTGTCTTATAAATACTGCGTCCGAGCACTACATCCCCGGACTCCGTCCGCACCAGATGTATGGCTTCCGGATAGACGCTCTCCTGTTTCTCGCCACGCGCCGTCAAAGCAGCAGGCGCATCATACACACACAAGGGATGGAGCACCTTTTTAATAAAAGAAGCATCCAGTCCTTTGGAATTAGCCACTGTATCGAAGCCTTCCGTAGAACGGAAAATACCACGCCGTTCCCGTGTGTACATCTGCTGCTGTATCAAATGAGAGGTAGAATAACTCACTGTGATTCTCTCCCCTCAATGTACTTCAACTTGTAGAGCAGCCAAATGAATGGCTCATCCACACGGATCGGACTAACCAACCCTTGCAGCTTTTGCTCTACCGGATTGCTACCCAGGGCGGAAACCGCGAAATAGGCCGTATCTGTAAAATATACATCCATCGTGCCCTTGAACGGCTTATCCACCTTTTCGATGAAGCGTCGAACTTCGCCATCAATGTTTGCGAACTCATCCAAATCCATATATTTGCGATGCTCCATCGGATTAAAAATATTGCTGTTCGTCTTGATGTACGTGCCTTCTTCATCTGCCAACGCAGAAAGCATATCACTTTTGGTCAGGACGACAGCGGTCGGAATGTCCGTTTTCCCTTTTTCCTGATATGCGATAAAATCACCGAACATCGTAAGTACGACATCACGCGGTTCATCATATTGCGAGACCCATTCACCTGGCTTATCGCCAAGGTTAATTTTAATACGTTCCCGAATCGAGCGGATTTGCAGTGGATCGACCATAAAGAGAATACCTGCAGAATTCTTAATATGCTGTCCATGCAGTCCCAGATAGTCCTGATCGACCATTCCCTCACCGGCGACATCAAAAAATACGAGCGTCAGTGGCGGCTTTTCCTCATCCTTAAATACAAACTGGAAAATAAAAGGCTCCTGCATCTTTTCTTTTTGTGTCGATGTAAGCAGATCACCTCGTTCAAACAGCGGTTCCTCATACATGGTGCGGAACTTGCGGCTGATCTCCGCATTGAGCGGCATGCAAGCCGCGTCAAAATGATCGGCCGTCACATGCTGCAGCGTGTGAATCAGGGAGGTCATATAAACAGATTTTCCCGCCTGCGAAGCTCCAATAATCGAAATGATATTACTCGGTACCTTACCCGCGGTCACGGGCAACTCGTTATGACAGTGCGGGCACAGTCGGTGACGCGTCAGCTCGCCATAACGGTCCGTCAGACCTGTCAGTACATGATCAGAATACAATCGATGTTCCTCAGGAACATCATGGGGATGCAAAATCGCCTCCATATCATGCACACTGTCCAAGCCAAAACGCTCCCGATATTTGTTCAACAGCTCATCTTCACCCAAAGCGTAATCCTCGTCATCTTCACGGTGATGAGAAGCACGGAATACCACTTCCTCCGGGGAAAACTTGCTAAAGCAATAAGGGCACACAATATCATAAAATAACGGCCTTGGCGCTGCCTGTGGCTTTCTTCTGAATAAATTGCTAAGAAAACTCATCGGTTGCGGCCTCCTTTCATTCAGGGACTAATTCATATACCGTGCCATATTTCTGGCCGTCCGTAAAAAACAGCCGCACATATTCATCTCCCCCCACTTCTACAGCGGGTAAAACGTTCCGTCCCGCGGCAAAAGGTGCCGTGAACGGATACAAAGTTCCATCGTCCCGGTCTGCCGGATAGCCCCCGCGCTTCTTCACGTAACAAAGCGCCTCCTGCGGGACAGGAACTTCAGCTGTCACCTGAATCTGGACTGTTTTGCGGCTGCGAAACCAGCTTTTTTTATGGTGAACCGCATATCTGATTTTAGCCCTACCCGTGCTCAGCTCCAGTTGGTTGGCTCCGTCTTGCTGACGGATTACAAAAGTATCCCCATCCTCCCGAACAGCCGGATACACGGTATACCGCACACGTCCAATGCCTTCAATTCGGTCACGATAGCTGCCAGCAGCCTTATATTCCTCGCGTGTAAAAAGTTTCAGGCTTGAAAAAGGCGGTAAAACTTCGGCTTCGTTCTGCCCATTCACCTCTGCATCGGCTGATTGTTTCGCAATATATACCACGGCTGCCCCTTCAGGCCACTGCCAGCGTAACACAACCCGGTTGTCGTCAATTTTGTGGCTCAGCTCCGAAATAACAGGATCACCGGGCTGTGCATCCTTATACTGCATAAGTTCCAGCCTCCTGTTCTAAAATCCACTGCTGCGTCGATTGCGCGTCGGGCCTTCCGGTGCCCCTCTCCGGCGTCCTGACGGCGCACCCTGACTTCCTCCACCGGAAGATCGGCGAGTATTTTCCGCAATCGGCAGAACAAGCGAAAAGACAGCAATAAGGGCGGCCAGTACGAGCGCTGCCACCAAACGAATCATCAAGTCACCTATGGGCGAGCCGGATAGTCCTTTTTCCAAAATAAAACCAGCAAGCAATCCTGCCGGGACTCCACCAATCGCGAAATTCCGCGCCAGAAAACGGTTATCGAACATCAGTCCAAGAGCCAATCCCAACAGAACTCCGATAATGACCAGAGCCGTTACGCGATAAATGGCAAAATACAGACTGTCGGCATACTCACCTGTCCGCTCCGTTACCAGTGTGCGATCACCGATTTTGTTATATATTTTACCGAACGCCTGAGTAAGTCCTTGGGCATTGGCTACGTTAGAATAAGTTCCTCCCGTCAGTTGGGCGATATTTTGCAATAAGGCTATACCTTCCGATTCTGCCAATTTCAGCCCGATCGTATTAATCGGAATCTGGCGGGCGATGTAAGGAGCCAATGCTGTCTGGGTATCCAGCTCGCTAAAGCCGTCAGAGAGCATAATAACGAGAGAACCTTTTTCTGCATTGCCTTGGGTTTCAATCTCCTTGATCGTCTCGTCCAAAGCAAGTCCGATCTCCGTACCGCCTGACATGATAGTTTGCATACTATCGATTTTGGAATAAACCGCTTGCTTCTCTGCATCTGTGCGAATTGGAGTAAACGGCTGAACCAACTGCGCAGTAGAATCAAATGAAACAATGGCTACCCGCTTGTCTCCATCCATTTGGCCAATCAGACTCTTGGCAGCCGTTAGGCGCTCATTATCGGGATCTGTTTGCTGCATACTCCCGGAATTATCAATGACAAGCACGAGGTCCTGTACGCTCTTGCGCCCTTCTGGGTTAACCTGATAGCCCAACTCCAATAGCAGGCCTGCCACGAACAACATCACCAGCGTAGCAGGCACCAGTAACTTCCAGGATAATCCGGAGTAGCGCTGCCGCCATGAATGTCCATTTAACTGTGGCGAAATCAATTCGCCAATAAGACAGCCTAGGCCAATGCACAGCGCCATGATGCCAAAATACAGCCCGATCACGACGATATGCGGCCAGTGCCCTATCAATTTGTGTAGAATAAGCTCTCCCAAGATGAAGCCTACTACAGCTCCCAGTAAGCCGAACAGCAATAGGAGAACGTTGAATTTACGCTGCTTCATAAGAATCGTTGCTTCCTTCCATCATTAAAGTAGGATTAATATGTGGCTACCGCAATTCCGGCAACCGGTCCACGTCGATTCCGTGAAACACGAAACCATTCGCAGTATATGTCTCATAATACGTTTTGCCGTTGCGGTAAACCATCAGATCCTCCAGATGGAAGCCGCCCATCAAATGCAGCTTTTCCACCCCGCTACTGCGACGCTCATGTACAAAACCCAGCTTGTAAATACGCGAAGTAATATCCACGTCCATCGCATAAGGAAGAAATTCGCCTTCGTAGTCACCAAAGAAGTACTTTTCTTCATAACGATGCTCATGGGTATAGTCGAGCAAACGTACGTTAATTCCGCCATGCTCCTCTAACGTTTGATACAGTTTTTTAAACAGCTCATCCTTCGGAACAACCAGCCGATTTTCATATGCAGCAGCTACATTGGCACGCCGCAATAATTCTTCTTCGAATGTCTGATTGAACGGCTGTGAGCTGAGGATCAAGGTGCGGCAGGTCTCCGTAAGTCGTTCCACCAATGCGGACATACCTCCGTCCAGCAATCCAGATACAGGCCCCATATGCCGGGTGTCAAAGAATACAGATTTCCCCCGCTTGCTTTCCAGCTCACGCATGACATCCTCCGTCACACGCTCGTAATACTCGAACAGGTTTTGACCTGTGTAACTGTCGGCCTGCCGAATACTGTCCGTTGCAGCTTGATGCAGTTCACGTTCCAGGTTGGCAAGCTGTACTGTAATATGCTTCGCCTGTGCATGCCATTTTTCAAGTGCCAGCTCATAGCGGCGAAGTAGCTCCAAATCCGCCTGAATCCTTAGCATGTGCAGCTTGTGCCCATAGACGGTCTCGGTCAGGTAGCGGATCAAGCTACGCACATTATGCTTATCCATGAGTGGTAGTCGTTGAAAAGGCTGGTCCTCCACTCGCCCGGTATACAGGGTATCCAGTTCGGCGGCACTGATCTGCAAGTCATTGGACGTATCACGAATCAGCCCCCGAATGGCCGTAAGCACATTCCCTGTTTTATTTTCATCCGTCCAATCTGTCAGCTCGAATAAGCCGATTTCAGGATGTTCCTTGGCAGCTGCGTTCACAGCCGTCTGCAGACGTAATTCCGCCTGAAAATCCCCCAAATGTTTGTGTGCGATCCGTTCACAGTTATCGCGGAAAAAGGCTTCGCAGCCCTGCCCAAACAAGGCTTCCTCTGCCTCACGTAATGTCATTCGCTTCAACGAGCCGTAGCTGGCTCCGCTGGTCATCAGTGCGCTCATGTCCGTGATCGCTTCATTGCCAGGAACAATATCATTTCGCGTGCGGCCGCGCTCGGCAGCATCTAAGCCAAAATAATTCAGCTTATCTCGTATGTCCCACTCCTGCTCTGTTCTCATACGCCCTAACAGCTTTACATAAAAGTGATACAGCACCGTAAGCGCGATTGACTGGTTAGGACGGTTGACCCGGGAAAATCCAGCCGACACATAACCCTGCCGCCCGGATTCCGTCATGATGTTGTTCTTAAACGATGTATTGTTGTAGCCCCCATCTTGTGACCGATAGGAATCTCCTGCCTGATAACGGTTTTTAAGAAGTTGAATGTGACAAATAATGTCACAGCTCTCGCGCAGGCTATTCGGCACCGTTACGCCGCGCTCGTTCTTGTCGGACAGCACATAGACAAGATCGAACAACGGTGATGGAGCATGGGATACCGGAATGGTCAATTTGTCCTCGGTCATATGAAGCGGTGCCGTAAACGTATACTGTGGGCTCTGGATATAGTCCAGCTCCCGCATAAAAGCAACGGACGTTGCACTACTGTAGCCAAATTGGGCAGCCTGATCGCTTTCATTCACCAACACATACAGATCCATTTGTACCGATTTAAAAGACTGTGCAAAAATATACTCTGCCAACAGCGTAATTTCAGGAATTAATACGTTCATCGGATCATCCGCTGTCGTCAAGATCGACAAATGGACACGCTCGAACGAGGAATATAACCGACCGTAATCTGCCAAATGTCCACTAGCCCGGCGCAACGCGGTGTTAAGCTCAATTAGCTGCGATTCATGTGTATAAAAAGCCTGGTGCAAATCACGGCGTATCGTTTGGTGGCCACTTTCCTCCGGTACCGCTATTGTATGAACAATAGCATCCACAGAACGGTCTACAGCCGCATGCTCTTCCTGCGAGCGGATCTGAATATACGTTACCCCCGTGCTGTTATCCCACTTGGTCCGGTTGATATCTGCAATTGTGTTCATCACCGGGCTCATGCGATCACCGATAAAAAGAAACACGGACGGGAAATGGATGCTGCTGCGTCCATCCCCGCTTCCGATTAATTGGTCCTCTGCGGCTGCATAGTCAGCCGCATAACGTAACAGCTGCTCTCTCATACTTTACTTCAACTTTCTGCGGATGTCGTTTAATTTTCCAGCCATTTGAGCATAGAATGCATAAAGTTCCGCTCCGTTAGCCAGCTCCACCTTTTCATATTCCAATTGATTACGGGCCTCTGTGTAAGTTGCAGCAAGTTCATCCAGTTTCGCCAGCAATGGTGTAATATCCTCGGATGAAGTCAATACAGCATCACGACGATCCGCCTTGCGCATCAGAACTGCAAATTTTTTCTCTTCCAAACCACGGAAGTTTGTAAACACTTCAAACTCCACATAATTACGGCTCTTCATGACGTTGGCAAACGGTTCCCAAGCCTCTTCCTCTTCGTCACGATCATAGACGTACAAAGCGCCTTTTTTCGTAATCGTGTCCGTATAGAGTGCCTGAATGAACTGATCCAGCCATTTTTCTTCATCCTGATATTTGCCCAGTAAAGCTTCCAGTTCGGCGGCTTTCGCTTCGATTTGTGTATATTTCGCCAGTTCTTCACGAACCACCTGCGTTAACTCCGGTGAACGGATCAGGTTTTCCTTCGCCATCTCTTCATTGATGCTGCCAAAGATGTCCTTGTTTCCGGCTTGCTCCAGCCCTTCAGCCAGCAGACGTTTCAGCTCAGACCATGCTCTTTTCACCTCACCCAAATTCGGCTTGGATTCCTGCAAGCGCATATCGTAGCCTGCCAGCAGCGCATTCAGATCTAGCGCATGTGAACGAATTACAGTAAAGCGGCTGCTCGTATTCTGATCGACATCCTTCTCCCGAATTACACCAAGTGACTTGGCACGGTCGAAATCATTACGAATGCGGGCATTGTAGGCTTGCACACGCGAATTGACGTAAGTTTCTCCCCATGACTTTTCAGGAATCGGCGACGGCAGATTAGTCCAGTTGTTCTGACCTGTCTGCACCAGATGGCGGCCAATACCTTCGCGGTCAAGAATCGTTTTTTCATAGCTTTCTTCATACACTTTGAGCGGCGTGTATACAAACAGAGGAACGCCATTACGCGTATTGAGCCAGAAAATCCGGTTACGAACTTCACTCTCTTTGATGGTAAAGTGTGATTTGCCAATTGCATTATTTTGATAATTGCGAACGCCTTTCAGAATATTAGGCGACTGCACAGGTACCGAAACGAATCCCCATGACGGGAAGTACAAATTACCAGAGCTATTACTCAGATGGAAAACAGGTACAGCTTCCTCATCCAGCTTGCTCGCAATGTAGCGCTCCACAAATTTTTCAATGGCTTCATCTTGCCCGTATTTCATGACGAGAAAATCCTCCATGGAACGGGTAATGAGATCACCGAACTTATCAGTCAAGAAATTGGAGATTGAGCTAATGATGTCCATATCCTGATCCTTCACCCATTGATCTGAATTTTCCAGCAATTCTTGGGCAAAATCACGAATCAAATCGTCACCGTTGCGGTTATCTAGAAGCTTGGTCACAACTTCAGAAATATCCGGTACACTTACCAGATTCCAATAGTACGTTTTGTTACCTTTGTGATCGGACTGTTCCTCGCCGTTAATCAGCAGATCGCCATTTTTCTCGAAAATTGCGCTCAGTGCGTTCAAAATTTCAGTAAATACATTATAAATGCGGCTGTTTTCCTTATTCAACAGATCATACAGGTCTTCATAAAATTCAATGAGCTGCTCTGTGCGTTCCACATCTGCCCGGAGCCAATATTCGTTAATTTTCGCTTCAATGTACGCATTTTTCTTTTTATCCTTGGATACAAACGCGCTCTTGGCATCGCCCAGCTTCTCGTTCGCCTGCTCACGCGCCCATTCAATGTCCGTTGGAATACGGTGCAGTGATTCCCGCAACGTCTCAACATATGAAAGCAGCATTTTCAGCAAGCTAAATCCTTTTTCAGTATAAATCATGCGGGATACATAAAACGGCCCTTGCTCAGGATGCAGAAACATCCGGCGGATTTGGTCCGTAAACTGTCCTGTAATTTCGCCAGGAAGCTGTTTCTTCGCTTTGATATACTCTTCGCGGGCACGCGTCAGGAACGTTTGTTCCAGCTCGGTGTCCATATTGACAACTTGCATTTTAACGACATTGCTATAACTTAACCGTTCACTGTTTTCAAAGCCCGGAAGCGGCTCAGGTACGCGGGATTCAAAGTTTTTGATCATGCTATCCAGATCCACGCCCAGCTTGCGGGCAAACTTCTCTACATCCTCTTGATTTGGCGATTGCTCGAACATTTTGGACATTTTGCCAAACATCCGGTAGGCCAGATATGTCGTCATTTCCTCCATTGGCAACACTGCCGAGGAGGCCCCGATAATATTGTAATCGTAGTTTGCCGGATACGCCTTATTCATTTGTGCGATGTTGGTACGAATGTTGCTGATATAGTCATGAATGGCAAACTCTTCACCCGACTGTTTTTCCTCACTCGCCATAAAGTTAGTGATATTCTCGGCGGTGACATTCATGCAGTAATCATAAGCATTTTCCAACAGCTTGCCTTCCGTATTCGTGGCGGAAATAAGATGGCACAGATTAAACGGCGGAAGCGGCGAGTTCACGGTCAAAATATTGCCGTACTGCTGCTTAAAGCGTTCACCACGGCTGTCTACATTCATCCAGTAGTCCAGCTCTTTCAGTGCGGCATAGCCGTTCTTTTTAATATATTCACGTGTATGCTCGCTCAGGCTTTTGTTCGCCAAATTAATATCCGGCGTAAACAGATAGCCCAGAGTATTTACACGATCTACACCAGCAGAGCCATAGTCGCGCTCAATAATTCCTCTGACGATATATGAGATATCGAGGAAAGTACCGCTTCCTGTACCGCCGGACAAACCGGACAGCAGGAACACCATGAGCTTTTTGTTGGTGCCTTCAGACAGGGTTTTGATTTTTTTGTCAATGCTTTGTACGACCTGATTGATTTTAGTGAACAGCAGCAACCGTCCTGCCTGACGAACCCCTGCGGCCCCGTTCATACCATCGGTAATGCTCAGCTCGGGAGACAACCAATCAGTAATGTACGGCTCTAAAATGCTGCGGTTTTGCAGCAATCCGCCGATTTCCGCATTGGACAGCAGTACAAACTCATTGATTGGGTCCAAACCAATCCCCTTGTATTTTTTGTTGCGGTCCTGTTCATTCGTTTCAAAAGCGAGAAACTCCACATTGTCCGGTTTCTCGCTCTTTTTCTTGGAAATCGGATCTGCTGGAAGCTTGAATCTGCGGTTAATTTGATATTTCAAGCGGAGAAGGGCATCAATACCCGTTCCTCCGAGTCCGATAATTAAAATAGGATTATCAATGGTATCAACTCTGATTTTATCGCTTACGATCCCCCCGCCGAGTGATACGTCTAATTGTTGGATATGCTCTCTAACTACTGGTTTCATAGATATGACCTCCTAAGGGTTCGTTTAGCTGTTTACTGAAATAAATTCCAGTAAAATGGTTTTGTCCACACTGGCTAACGGGATGGTCAGACGATCACCGTTTTTGAGTTCAAGACCGTTGCCTGTGTCTACAGCCCTTCCGGATTTTTCAATCGTAATCTCGGGGGTGCTGCGGACAATGATACGATCCTGATTGGCTGGCGTGAACACGACCTTGTCGGTTCCAGCAAATTCCGGTGCAAGTTGCAGCAACTGGTGCAGATTAAATTTGCCCCGGAAGGTGTTCAGCTTCTTGTATTGCGGATACGTTTTTTCGCCGGTGTTCTCATCCCGGATTTCCAGTACAATTTGACCGACAAAGCCGCGGTTAGCCTTTTTGACAGCCTTCCAGATGAAATATGCGGCAACCAGCAGAACGAGCAGTCCCAGCCCTAAAAGAATAAGTGGTAGCAGTTTGGACTTTTCAGCAGGTGTTGTTGGCTGAGTCGTGCCCGTATTCGTACCACTCGTCGCCCCAGCTTTAGCACTGATGGTTACAGGCTGTGTTTCACGGTAGAAGCTCTTCTCCTCTGCTCTGACGGTTAGTTCGTAGTCATGCTCATCTGGAATCGTATAGGAACCGGTAAAAGAATCCCCTGCATTGGTTAAGGGCACCTCATTGGTTGTACCGGAATCAAGATCCTTGACCTTCAGAACAGCATTCATATTCGCATACAATTCCTGATCCTGAAGTTGCTGGCTATTGCTCGTCAGGTAGGAACGAATTTGGACCGCGTCACCTTTTTTGTATGATTTGGCGGGCGGTGCGTCCATTTTCAGCTCCAGATCATAGTTAAACACCAGATTAATATCAATCTGATCCTGCTGAACTCCCTTGACTTGGAGCTTCCAGTCGCCAGCCACAGGCTTGAGCAGTTTAATCAGCGAGTAGCTTTTCGACTTGGACAGCAGTACATCGCTCGAAGGAATCGGCTTGGTGTTGCCCGACGGATCTATCAGTCTCGCGTCCACCGGTTTCGAGGACATGATCGAAATGTTAGCCTCCAGCACACTATCGTTCGGTACGGTTACCGTAACGTCCTGATAGTCGCCGTTTGCGGTAATGGACTGCAAGGGCACAACTTTCAACTTCAAATTGCTGGCGAAAATTTCACTCAAAATGTTCGGCAGGTCATCCGCCGAGCTTGTAATAAAGGACTTGCCGCCCGTTTGCTGCGCTATGTCGGCGAGCTTGTTTTTATTCAGCTTCCCATCTGCATTCAAACCGATAGTGTAGATCGGAACGCCGTTATTTTTAGCCTCGGCTACAGCCTGTGCCATATCCTGAGCGGATTGGCTTTCGGTTCTACCTGTCGTCTTATTAAAATCGTTGTTACCATCGGCCAGCATGACGATCATAGGCGCATGTCCGGCTGTTTTACCATCCTGCAAAATGCGGATCGCTTCCTTGACGCCTACGGAGGAGTCAGTATACGCCCCTCGGTTCAGCCCGTCAATAAACGTCTTCAGTTCCTGCTTATCCGCATCGGATGTAATATTAAGCAAGGCTTTCTCGCGCTGTACGACATCCGTATACGCTACAATCCCGACCTTGTCATTTTGCGTCGACAGCATATCAACGAACATTTTCATGGCTTCATTGCCAATTTTCCCAGGGTCACTGGTGTTCATTGAATTACTTACATCGACGACCAGCACCGCATCCACCTTGGAAGCAGAGGGTGAAGCGGCATTCGCCGTCTGTGGCTGCCATGCCGAAATCGAGGTCATGATCATTATACATATGATTCCGATGACCAAAAACCATTTTCTGTCTCTACTAAACATCGCTTGTACCCCTTTGCCGATTAATTCTCATTCTAAATTACAGTTGTACTCCCCTACTATTAAATTATAATGAGTTTTACATGAGCGCCAGCTGAAAATCACTACCCGAATGGTCTGAATGCAACCCAAAAGCCTATTATACCGCGAGATTTTACCAATATCCTGCAGTAATGATATAATTATACCCCAACAAGGGCTTTCGGGCACCAGCCTTCTCTTTTATACGACAAAAATGACAGTAGCGAAACCCCGCCCATGTAAAATATTGAAGTGAAAATCTAAGCAGAAAGAGGAAGTACACTATGATCTCATACGGATGTCTGGCGATTATGTTTCTTTTTGTCGCCATCAAATCACTGATTTACTATATACATAAAAAACGCGCCCCGTCGATTACACAAATCGACACCGAGCTTCTGGCACTGCTGAACCGGAGAAGTGAGCGCAATGAATAGTTCTAAACAGGCCGTACAATTTCGCCCATTTACCCGCACAGAGCATGCCTTCCAAAAGCTGAGAGTCTGCAAGCGTTGCGGACAATTCACCGCCCTTTGGGAAGAAAAATGTACATCATGTGGTCGGGATACACTAGTTCCTGTAGAGCAATATGCCAGACTCAGAGCCAAACGTTATTTTCGTAAAGACCTTGCCGTCGGCATCGTGCTGCTGGCCGCTGCTGTCTTTTTCGGCCACTCGCCGCAACAAATGCTTCTGTGCGGTATCGTCGGCGCGCTTCTCCTACTACCCTTGGTGCTTCTACAGCAGCGTATTTATCCTTATGAACAGCGTAGGCAGCTTATACGCCTGTTCAGAGACCGTATAGCACAGATCCAGGAAGGACTAAACGTTAATCATAAAAACGCGGTTGCCCTGCGGCAGCTCAGTGAGCGTGTGTCCTATGAGATGCTGCGTGAGATTGCTGTACTCATTCACAATGATCGGATAAGGCTCCAGCAGGTCGCCCTGCTGCAATCTTTTGTTCTCCGCAAAGACATGGAGTTGACACTCGATCCTCTCCTGATCAAAAGCTTTGAGCCGCTTGTGGTCAGATATATTGGAGAGATTGCCAGACTTAATCGCGAGCTGATCAAGGACCGGACATTCCGATACGTGGTCTTCTATGAGCGCCGTATTCTGGAAATGGCAGGGGGCGAAGATATTCTCGTCCGCGTAGCCAGTGCCGCTGTCCGTAAAAAGCGCTACGTGGTCACCCATGCCGCTTTCATTTCCAGATATGTACGCAAACTGCCAAAGGAACGCGTCCAGCGTTTATATCATATCATTCATGAGAATCCGTTAGAACCTTTTGGAGATTTGGCCGATGAAGTGAAGATCATGTACCTGATGGAGCAGTATAAAAGCTGAGCTACCACAACGCCCTTCTATATATGACGTCATCCCAATCACAAATCACTGCAATGAACCAGCAAAAAACCGTCAGGATCGCCAACGTGCCTCCAGACGGTTTTTTTAATTATGGCTTATTATAACATTGTTGACTTTTTTATTGGCCTTGCAGTTTTTGCTGTGCATGTCTAATGGAAGTAAAGTTAAATGCACGCACTCCCTTGCTATCATACACAATAACCTCTTTATTCAAATACGGGTGTAGACCATTAAAATATCCGGGCATAATCAGTCTGCGCATAAACAGGTTTTTACCCAGCATACGGGGTGAATTGGTCGCTACGACAAGCATTTGCTGGGTTGCAGACCACGGGCTAGGTTGAATATATGACAGACAATACTCGCCTGCCGTAAAATCATCGCCCAATGTATACCCTTCCTGCGTACATGCAATTTGCAGATTAGCTTGGTGCTTCTGAAGCAGCTCATGTCTGGTCAAGCCCGAAGTGATACAAATCACGTTACTGTCAGCCAGTGCTTCCTCTGAAATGTCATTAGAAGACACCACGGGATAATGAACACCGATATACGGATTCCAAGTCGCTGTCCGGGGGCTAGCCAAGGCGTTCGCCGTCCGTTTCACCGCCTGCTCTTCCTCCAGTGTAGCATAGCTGGATGGAAGGACAATGTGAAGACGATCCATATAAACATCAAGCACACCCATACCATGGCTCAAAACATTTCTTCCCACGCTTTTCAAACCCATAATTTTCTTTTCGGCATCCGCTTGTTTTGTAGAGCTTCCACTGCTTCCTCCCTCTCGTTCAGCAATCAAACGGTATTCAGGTGAGGGGCGTTTATGCGACTCTGTTTTAACAAAGCGAAAGCGGCTGTATTCCCGTAAATCCAACACGAAAATACGGGCTCCGATACGAACCTGGGCCAGTTCCAAGGACATGACCTCTTGAGAAATATGAATGATAAATTCTTCGGCGTGAACAGCCTCGATATCGAGTTCACCTGTGGTACTCATTTCACCGTACAACTCGGCATATTCCTCGTTTTCATCTATTTGCGTCAGTTCCAGCCAGTAAGCCCGGTTATGTCTGCCCCGTTCCGTCCGATAGGCAATACGCTGAGGTACGATATCTCTTTTCCATTGCAAAAGCCAACCCAGTACGCCGTCCAGAAGTCTCAGCTCATGCGTGTCCCAGTGATTAGAATGACGTTCTACGACACCTTTAAAATGATCAGATGGAAGCGTTGTTACAGGGGCTGTATATGCTTGTGCAAATAAGTAATCCTGATCTCCGCATACATTCAATATTGGCATATTCAACAGATTTATCAGATGCTTGGGATGTGGCGCTCCAGAGATAACCGCAATAGCCGCAAAACGAGAAGGATAAGCCTGTGCCATCGCCCAAGCCGCATATGCTCCGTTCGAATAACCCGTCAGATAGACCCGATCTTCGTCCACTCGATACGCTTGCAGTATGACATCCAGCCCCTCCAAAAAAGCAGCTTCTCCAATATAACTGCCCAACGTTACACCACGGCACGAAAAAGTAACGAATATAGCTTCCTCTTCCCAGCCTTGTCCAAAACCTCGATTCTGAAAATCCGGCAAGCCCAGTTCATAGCGCTTGCCCGGCATCAGGACGATCAGAGGATACTGTCGCTCAGCCGAGTAGTTTCTGGGAAGCTGGATTGTATAGCGTTGCAAACTATTGTCCAAACGGGAGACAAAAAATCCTTCTCCAATTCCGTCATTAGACAAAAAGATATGTTCTTCCCGAAGTAAGGACGGGTGCTGTGACTGTTCGGTATGTCCATATGTGAAAATCCGTTTTAATAGCTTGATATATTCACGCACAACCCGATAATCCCAGATTTCAAAAGGATCCTCCGGCAAATCCGTTAACCTTTTTAATTCCTCAAGCAGGCCCTCTATTTGTATTTTCTGTGCAGAATGAAGAATATCTATAGCGCGGGCTTGAATGTACCGGTCATACTCTTCCTGCAAGCCCTCCACGACGACTGACAAAGGCCGCACAAGTACCGAATACACAAAATGATGCTCCACAGCCTCATGATCCCGATATGTAACGGTGAAGTGCAGCATTCCCGTATTCCCGGCCTTTTCCTCATCCCAGTCATAGCTTTGCTCCTGCTCCCAATGTGCTGGAAAGCGATCCAGCTTCATGCCCTCATCATTCGTTACCTCGACCCATAACGTTTGATCTAAGGGAAGATCTATCCGATCCTTACGCAGTAAATAAAATAAGATCGGGCTGTCTTCACCCTCCCTGCCAGCACTTTTCTCAACCTCTAGCCATGCCATTTGAAAACGTATATTACGCTCTACAAATTCACGATGCAGTTCTGTCACATCTGGTTCGTCGCATACCTGATTTCCACTGATACGAATAGAGCGGGCCTCCTCGGGAATAAACGCAGCAATGATAACTACCGTGTGATCGCCTTCCTCCAGATACAAGCGAAAAGGACCGGATTCCGCATATACCAGTGTGCCATCTATCCAAATTTGTCCCGTTCCTTCAAACGGTCTGAAAATCACTTCTTGTGCTGCCATACAACGAAGATTTGAAACCAGCAAAAGCCTTTCTTGTTCGGCCAAAGGCGGAAAAACACCTAGATTCAGTTCCGCAGTCCGAGGGTCCAGTTCGGTCAATAATCGGCACGCTGCCTTTCCTCCGGCTGAAAGCTCTACTCCTTCTTCACCACAAGCCTTTTCCAAATTCCAATCCTCATGGGCAAAATAACTTGACCATTCCCTGCCCACACCGCAATTTTCCGGGAGATTGACCGGACCGACTGCATAAGCAGATCTCAGACGTACCGGATGATCCGACAGCACAGTTGTTGCTTTTTCCAGATGTGTGAACCTCATAACATTCCCCCTCCAGGTTTTTGTTTCCTCAGAGACGTAGTCGCGGTTATATTCCGTTTAACATTCAATTTAACTATATAAAACTATTCGGTATCACCTCTGCGTACTCCTCTGTTCTTCCAAAAAAAGAAGCTATTATAAAAACAAAAAACGAAGAAAGCAGAGTGCTTCACTTCGTTATTAAAAATTACTATATTTAAAAATCTATTTAAAGCTGCCCTGATTATTGCTAACTACATTTCTATGCCGTTGTTTTAAAAATGTGTATAACTCGCTTGGATTTGCTTTTCCAACTTAATGCGTTCCAACTTCAGCTCCCAAATCTGTTCACTCCACGAGTTTCGATCCGCCGCGTTATTACTATTCCGTAAAAGATCAAACAACCTCAGCAATTTATCGTTAATCTGATCAAAATGCCGCCATAGCGTATTAATTTCAGAATAGTCTCCTTGCCATTCTCCAGTAATTGATGCTGCAGGGCTTCTTTGAGTTCCTCTTGCCACTCTATATCGTTCAATTGTTTCGCATAATTAAGAAGATCCAGATAGTCATCTACCTGCAGGTAACTGTATGTTTTTATCTGTTTCATAGGGCCTCTCTCCTTATGGCACGCTCTATTACCAAGCATTATACTCGGTTATTAAGGAAAAGCAATACTTTCTTCTAAAATTACACAAAAAGAGGCAGCCTCAGCCACCTCTCTTGATCATTACGCTTATTTTCTTACAATGCTGCCTGCAAGTCTTCGATCAAATCTTCCAGATCTTCAATCCCAACCGAAATCCGCACCAAACCTTCGGTTATGCCTAGCTCTGCACGACGTTCTACTGGAATGGAGGCGTGCGTCATACGTGCCGGAACGCTAATCAGACTTTCAACTGCTCCCAGGCTCTCAGCCAGTGTAAAATATTTCACCTTTTTCAGGAGGGCAACCGCGTTGGCATCGCTACCTACATCAAAGGAAATTATGCCGCCAAAGCCTTCGGCCTGAGTTTTGGACAGTTCGTGCTGCGCATGGCTTTCCAGTCCAGGATAGTACACTTTGCTAACCTTCGGATGTTTTTCCAAAAAGGCTGAAATTTCCTTCGCATTTTGCTCAATCGCTTCCATACGCAGACCCAATGTTTTAATACCGCGGATCAGTAACCAGGAATCATGCGGGCCGAGAATAGCACCAATGGCGTTTTGCAGAAAATGAAGTTGCTCTCCCAGCTCGTCGCTGTTCACAACAGCCAGACCGGCAACAACATCGCTATGCCCGCCCAAATATTTGGTAGCAGAGTGAATGACGATATCGGCCCCGAGTGTAAGTGGCGTCTGCCAATAAGGGGTAGCAAATGTATTGTCGACGATCAGTAAAAGATCGTGTTTTTTTACCAGTTCCGAAACTGCGCGGATATCAGTAACCTTCAAAAGCGGGTTTGTTGGCGTTTCCACATACAACGCCTTCGTATTTGGACGGATTGCTTTGGAGATAGCTTCCAGGTCAGTCGTATCCACGAATGTGGACTCAATTCCGATCCGACTGAGCACTTTGCTTACAATGCGATAAGTGCCTCCGTATACATCATCAGTCAGCAAAATATGATCCCCTGCGTTAAACAGTGAAAATACCGCATGAATCGCTGCCATACCCGAACCGAACGCAAAACCACGCTTTCCTTCCTCCAGCTCCTTAATCAGCTCCTCCAGTGCAAACCGGGTCGGATTGCCTGTGCGCGAATACTCATAACCCTTATGAACGCCAATTTCCTCTTGCTCATAAGTACTTACCTGGTAGATAGGGACGTTAACCGCACCTGTATGGGGATCGGTAGGAAGCCCACCGTGAATCAGTTTTGTTTTGCGTTTCATTTTATATCCCGCCTTCATATATTTTTTTGCTCAGATAACGTTCGCTGCTATCCGGGAAAATGGTAACAATGTGTGCGCCATCCGGTGCGTTCTCTGCTTCCAGTAAAGCGGCATGTAAAGCAGAGCCTGAAGAACTGCCAACGAGAAGACCTTCACGTGCAGCCAGTTCCTTGACACGGTCAAATGCATCGACATCGCTAATGGTGTGAATGGCATTAAAATATTCTTTATCCACAAACTCAGGGATTAATTCCATGCCAATTCCTTCCGTTTTATGTGGACCTGACTCGCCGCCATTCAAAATGGACCCTTCCGGCTCCACGATTACCGTTTTAAGGGCTGCATTTTGTTCCTTAAGATAACGCGAGGTTCCCATAAACGTTCCCCCCGAACCTGCTCCTGCCACAAATACGTCCACTTTGCCGTCTAGATCGTTCCATATTTCAGGCCCCATTGTTGTGTAATATGCCTCTGGATTATCCGGATTGCTGAATTGCCGTGGCAAGTATGCATCTTTTATTTCAGCAGCCAATTGCTTTGTTTTTTCGATGGCTCCCTTCATCCCCTCACTTGTCGGGGTATGAACGATGTGTGCTCCCAATGCCTTCATCAGGTCCTGTTTCTCTTGGCTGAACTTCTCAGGCACAGCAAAAATAACCGAGATATTATAATGAAGCGCTGCCATTGCAAGACCAATACCTGCGTTGCCTGCTGTTGCTTCAATTAAAGTCCCGCCTGGCTTCAGCTGACCTGTTTTTAATGCTTTTTCAATTAGAGCCTTACCCACCCGGTCCTTCACGCTGCCGCCGGGATTCATAAACTCCAGCTTGGCAAACAGACGAATTCCTCTTGGTAGAGAATAGCTGTTCAGCTCTACTAATGGCGTGCGTCCGATGAGTTCAAGGGTATTGTGATATACATTCATAATTTCAAGCTCCTTTTAATGGCGAATCCAAAATAAACCAATGGTCAAAAATTAACGCCCATTGTCGGAGAAGTTCGCTATCATCTCCGAGAAAGCACAGTAATACGGTAAGTATTGATGCAATAAGATTTTATGTGTATTTGAAGCTTTTGTCAAATGGACCAGTCACAACACCCACACCCCTGACCTCCATACTCGATATGATGGAGAATATGTTACAAAATACCCATGCGCAACAGAAGGAGGATTTCATATATGGGAAAGCAATTTCTAAAAATAGCTGCTGTATATTTTGCCCTCGGTGCGCTGCTTAATGTAATCATTGGCGTGTCGGGTGATTACAGCCTGTCCAATGTTCAGTCTCATATCCATTTGCTGGGTTGGACGACTCTTGGAATCATAGGTCTGATCTATGTGGCCTTTCCTGCACTTTCAGTTACTATTCTGGCACGTATCCATTTTTGGATGCATAATATCGGTCTGCCCGTGTTGGTATTGGCGATTATAGGTAAAAATTACGAGGTTGCAGAGGCTGGAGTTTGGGTCGTCACAGGGTGGGTGTTGCTCGCGGCTGGTATTATGCTGTTTATGGTGAATATGTGGGACAGACTGCGCTAGAGCAGATAAGTTCTCTTCATTGGTCATAAAAAAAGGAGCCTGATCATGCCAGGACTCCTTGATGTCTTCATTATATGTTAGCTATATATGAGCTGTGCTAGCTTAAGTGTTCTATGCTGTTACTTCACTGTTTCATCCTGTACATGTTCTTTACAGAAGTTCTCAACAGCTTGCAGCTCATCATCTTCAAGTTCAAGATCAATGTAACGATTCGTTACTTTTTCAATCAATTCATACTTCAGCAGTCCCGTCTTCTCTTCGTCTACTAAATAAAGAGAACGGATATACAGCCCGTTTTCCGTGTATAGCTCGTCGTCCTCCTCTACCTCTACATCAATGATAAATTCATAACGCTGTCCACTCAAAATACCAAAAGCATCTTTAATCTGATCTACTGTGTACGCTGTAAAATTCAACATGTTTTTATTCCCTCCGGGTTTCCTTCAATTACGGTGCATTCTACGCCCGCAGGCAGTAGTTGTTCAACTTGTGTGCGTACTTCTTGACGATTCAAATCTTGGCCCATGATGGAGATCCAGCCCCGATCATTACGCGAGCGAATTAAACGCCCTATGCCTTGTCTGAGTCTAAGTGCCATGTGAGGCATATCTATCTCAATAAACGGATCTGCTGCATCCTTGCGCAGAGCCGTAAAAACCGGATCATTCGGAGGAAATGGCAGCGACCAGATGATGACGTGCGACAGAGAAGGCCCAGGAATATCCAGTCCTTCCCATAATGTAACAGCGCACAACACACTTTCCTCATCATTCTGAAAAGCTGAGATCAGATGGCTGATTTCAGCCGAACCTTCGTACAGAAAACGATACGCAGATGCCTCCGGGTAAGCAACGAGACCCGTTTGGAATGCAGCCAGTTCCTCCTGTGAAGGAAACAGGATAAGCGCTCTTCCCTGCGATTTCTCCAGTAGTGCCAGCACTCTCTGGATTGGATCATACCCCGCTTGCAACGGATACAGTGCAGCTTGCATCTGATCGCTATAGTCATAAGGTGACGCAACGGAAAACGTTAGCGGATTTTCAATACCGAGGCTCTGCGCCATATAGTCAAAAGAGCCCTCCACGGAAAGTGTAGCTGAGGAGAATACGATCGGTATATGCTGCGCAAATACTCGTTCTTTGAGAATCTCTTTTACCATCTTCGGCATAACCACGAGCGTTAATCCATCCTGATCCTCCATCACCCACGAAATTAGAAGTTCAGGACGCTTAAACAAAGCCAGCGCCGTCTGAATCATTTCCAAATGTTCTTCCACAATTTTGACTTGATACTCATCCAAAGAGAATAGCCCGCTTTCAAATACAAGCTCTTCCTCAATCGTGCCGATCAGTTCACCAAAGCGGTTTACCTCTCGAATCAGTGACTCATTCAGGATGAACTCCTTGCGATTAGAACCCTGTACAGGCTGACTGTTCTTATCGAGCGCAGCGAACAAAGCCTCACTTTGGGAGATCGCATCTTCGATCGTCATTGCCAGCGATTCCCGTACTTCCCCCTCCAGCAGTCGAGTAACAATAGACTCAAACTGAGCGTGCTTAAACTTGTAGGTAAGCGCATTTTGCGCCGCTGTCTCCAGCAAATGTCCTTCGTCAAAGACGACAGAGCTGTGCTCTGGCAGCAATGGTAGCTGACCCTCGCGTTTTCTCGCTTCGTAGGTCCATACATGCTCCATATAAAAGTCATGAGAGCAGATGACCAGATCTGCCGCTTTGCGGTAATGATCACGGGACAACGTCTGCCCACAACGATGCCGCTGATGGCAAACGAGGCAGTCTTGGAATACATCCCATCCCAGTCTGCTCCACTGTCCATCCGTTAGCTCGGGATACTCTTTACGGTTCCCGTATGGAGTGAAGGACTGTAACGTATCTGGAAAGTGAACAAAATCCGGTAGGTCCTGATAAATATCGCGGAAGACATCCGCATCCTCATCCAGTCCGCTTCGCACCTCATCCAGCTTGTTCAGGCAAATGTACTGATCCGGCGATTTCCCCAATCGGGCATCAATCGTCAGACTCAAATGCCGCGCCAGCTTGGCGATATCCCCTTCCGGCTTTACCAGTTGTTCAATCAACGACTCATCCGCACAGGCGATAATCGCAGGTTTTCTCATGTATCGGGCATATGCAATAGCGTACAGCAGGTATACCAGCGTTTTGCCAGTGCCCACACCCGCCTCCGCAAAAATGGTCTTTTTTTCCTTATAGGCACGCTCCAGCTGGAATGCCATATAAATTTGTTCATCCCGAACCTCAAAGCCGACTTCAGGCAAAACTTCATAAAATACATCTGCAATCCAGTCACTTGCCTGCTCAATAAACGGCTTGGACGGATCAAAGGCAAAAGGGTAAGTTGTCAATCGGGCTGTGCCTCCAATTCGTTCATAATGTGCATCCTTTCATTATAACGCAAAACAAACTAAAAAGAACATGTAAACTGTAAGAACAACTTACATATTTTTTATTTTGTGATGAAAAGGAAGAGATTATCTATAACAAAAAACCAACTAATACTTTCAGGTACTAGCTGGTATCTTATTTACTTTATTGAAGCTGAGCTAAAATGATTTATTTCTTTTGCTTCATCAAATCTGCAATTACATAATAGGCCCATCTTCTGAAACGGCAATTTCCTTAATTCATGATGTTAGAAGCTACTGGAGGAAAGGACGATTGTTGCTCATGTCGTTGCAACTCTTTTTTATTCACAACCAAGGTGTTGGTACAAAGATCGTGGACTCCCTGTTTTTTCGCAGTAAAAGCAACCACAATATAAATAATATGAACAAACATAAAAGAAATGGCTTTAATCCAGTAGCGCCCTGAGGCATGTAAGAATCCAAGCCGCTTTCCTTCTTTGTCTACGACAATTAGAGAAAACACAAGCTTACCTGGTGTTGCTTTTACCTTCGATGACTCCCATAACACACAGTACAGCCATGGCACCACGAGCCAAAAGATCAGCGGCCACAGCATAGCCAACACTTGTACGAAAGCAGTCCCCCCCATACCCAAAAGGACTGGACTGTTGAATACGATTCCACCTATTAAAAGAACGGGTACAGTGATGATGATCAGATCAATCAAAAACGCTGCTGTTCTTATCCAAAATCCCCCGTATATTATTCTTTTTGTACTATCACTTGTTGCTGTCATGATATGTATAACTCCTTTTGCAAATGAGATTTAAAAGCCAGTTTATTCCTTTATCCAAGAAGATATCATACGGCTACCCACCTATATTGTCAATTTACGAATAAATGCTGATAAACAAGTAAAAGGACCTATTTCCATACATCAAAATGAAAATCTCCATAGGATTTAAGAGCTTATATACAATGATTTTGTTCTGATTGGGTACGAAATAAGCACAGCTATAATCTCTTATCTACCTATAAGTAGTACTTTGGCATCGAATTAAATTCAGCCTTTTCACGCATAAAAAAACAGCGTATATGTAAATGAGATTACACACACGCTGCCTCATAGTTCATTTAGCAAACACTAAACAATCCTTCTTCCCCGCGCAGCTTTGCCAATGCCTCGACAAAGAAATAATCGCCATAGATAATGGGAACGTTGATGTATTTTTGCTCAGGATAATGTACGGTCCCGTTCATCAGCAATCCCTCATGCTCCTGGCCCCACGCTGTGCACGTGTGATGCAAGCCCATGAGGATGGATTCTGCGGCTTTTGTAAAATGCTCCGCACGCGTCGAATATTTTGCCAGTTCCAGCAAACCACTGGCCGCAATTGCCGCTGCCGACGAATCCCATGCTCCACGGTGTTCTTCTTCTGCTCTAAAATCCCACACTGGCAGGCAAGCATCGCCCAGTTGGGACAGGAAAAAGTCAGCCGTGTTCTCGGCCACCTTCAAATAACGCGAATCGCGCGTGTACCCGTACGAAAGCGTAAAACCATACAAAGCCCAAGACGTGCCACGTGCCCAGGCAGAACCGGGAGCAAATCCCTGTCCGCCATGCTCGGCGACCTTTTTTCCAATCTCCGGATCGAATTCGACCACATGGGCGATGGAGCCGTCCGCACGGACAAATTCACGTGCCACGGTATCTGCATGCTGCACAGCGAGAGCAGCAAAACGCGGATCTCCGCTTTCCTCCGAAGCCCAATAAAGCAAGGGAAGATTCATCATACTGTCTATAATCGCAACGCCTCGTGTATCCATGTCCTCTGAGTGGAAGTTCCATGCGCGAATAAAACGGCCATTCACGTTAAAACGGGCAGCCAGCAGATTAGCAGCCAACAATCCCCTTCTTCTGGACTCTGAATCTCCGGTCAAGCGATGGGCGGCCACACCGCTGAGCAGCCAAATAAAGCCAAGATCATGGTCTACAGCTTCGCTATTATAGAGTATTTTTTCCAAACGACCCTCGCACCGCTGTGCAATCCCGGCAGCCACACTGTCAGGACGCGCCCGATTGGCCAGCCATAGCAGCCCCGGATAAAAGCCAGCTGTCCACCACGTTTCTTCACGATTATCATAACGTCCACCCTCTGCAACATGTGGAAAAGCGTCCCCCAGTCTTGCCGCCAAGACAAGCGTTTTATCCAAAGCCAGCTCCCACGATTGCTCCAGCCACGCTTCTGTTTTCGTCATTCCTTTTTCCTCCCCCTTTTTCCACATGTGAAAAAATATTTATGGCTCAGTCCCAATCTATTCAGGTAACCGAATGATAAAGGAAATGCGACTGCCACCACTTTCCAGACGCGCTCCCTTAAGTAAACCATTCCGACAGGCCACGGAAGTCAATTCTTCCGGCCATACCACGTTCGTTCCTTCCGTCGTCGGGATGACTTCGAGACTTGCGCCTGCGTATTCTACTCGAATGCTTTCCGTTTCTTTCCCGGCTGACATGACATGATGAATAACGCTGCGCTCCCGACCGTCATACGCCATTAAGGGGATAAGTGCCCCCACATTCTGGATATTGCCTTGAAGCTCATATGCCACTTCAATTTTGCCGGGTATCTGGCGATAATGCGTTCGGATTTCCCTCACTCCCGGGAATGGGCCTTTCCACAGCAGTGTAAAATCCGTTGCTCCGTCAGATGCTGAGCTTTGATCCATCTGTACGGTGCCTCCACCATCCTGCGGATCAATCCCTCCATCCCGGTCGAACTCCAGCGTACCGGGGATACCTTCCGACAAGCTGTGCCACTTTCCGTCCTCCGTTTGCCAGGCCGGGGTATAGCTCAGCGGGAAAATATCTCCCTCCGCGAAGCCTGTAAAGCCGCGGTCTGCGTGTCCTGCTGAGGACGGACCGATCAGTGACGGCAGCGCAGACTGCTGAATACGCACGATGCCCGGAATATTGTACGGGTCGTTAATCGATGTTTGCACAAGCATTTGCTGCCCGTCTACGGCTGCAATGACAGTCTGGAACCAGCCGTCCGTTGCCAACACCCGGCTACCGATCTCCGCCGGGATGGGGGTTGGAGAAATGCGATCTAGCTCCTCCCCGTGTAGAAGGGTATGGGCCAGCACAGCCGCCGTCCACAGACTGTAGCAGGTATGATTCGAGTACACCTCAAAGCCATGCCGTGCCTCGGATGGATAATGGTTGCGAACGATATGCAGCTTGCCATCATCAGTCTGCCAGCGGCTAATCGCTTGCCAGCATAGATCTGCTGCCCGTCGGAACGCACCTGCGAGCCCGTGCTCGCCTGCTGTGAAAGCCTGCTGCGCATGTGTTGTGAAGACAAAGGCAGCAGCCGCTTCGTTCCACTGATGCTGCGCGCTTCTTCCACGCGGCGGAATTTCCCCGTGCGGGGATAATGCCAGTAATGAGCTGAGCGCCCCCCTGCGAAGGTGGTCACGCAGTTCGAGAGCGCAGCCGCCATCATATCCGTGCTCCAGCATCACGCCCAGATGAAAGCGTGTAACGATATCGTAGGCGAATGGGCTATTGGGCCGATCCAGCGGACCATCCTGGTACAGGCCCAAACCGGTAAACCGAGGCAAATGATAGCTGCGGATATACGTCTCCATCCATTCCGAATCGGCTGCAATTCCTTCCGCTGCACGCAAAAACTCGCCGGAAATCATAATCGCATTCCAGTTGATCATCCGGTTCGGATTTTTCATTTTGCTCATCGTAAAAATGTAGGTCTGCTCCGGCTGAATCCTGCTTAGTTGCTGCTTCCAAGCCGTGGCTTGCTCTGGCAGCAGATTTTTAAGGAGTCGATATGCTCCCATCATCATAATTGGAAAAAAGTCTGGGTGGTGATCTGGCGCCTTTTCCTCCACTACACAGGCTATGCTATGCGTCAAGGCCGCAGCAGCAGATTCGAGTAAATCATGCCGGCCTTCTTTGATCAGCACTGCCGCGGCCAGCGCATAGGACGGGGTAGAGTAATACCGTTCACTTTCAGAATGGGGATCAATGATAGCTCCGGTTTCATCCTGGTGCGGGGCATATGCACGAACCAGCTTTTCCAGCACGGCCAGCTTACGTTGGTGAGTCCATCTGTCATCCACTCGATTCGGTGTACTTTCCACCTGTTCTATAAATCTCTCCAGCTCCGTCTGCCAAGGGTACACACTGCCTGTCTGCAGCTTATTCATCCTGTCTGCCTCCCATTCAAAATGAAAATTAATGTATGGTAAAAAACAGATTGCAATCTATGCTTGCAGAACCGTTCCAGCGATCGGAGTCCAGTTGCAGCGATGTTTTATAAAACACAAAGGGTACTTCGTCATGATCTATATGCTTCACAGCCTCCACCCCCTGCCGCAGCACGCTGGCATCATAATCTAGCCTGACCACCGCATTCTCTCCCTTCCATTCCACGAAGCCTGCTCCTGTATTAGGCTGAATACGGCTGATTAAAAGCTCCTCCACATCCCAAGGCTTCATGCTCACACCAGACGTTTCAAACTCAAAATGATCTGTGACGGTAAGCCTTGCTCCCTCGTTTCCCTCCAGCACAGTCCATTTGAAAGAACGGGTGAAAACCGCCAATTCTTCTACGGGATAAGCAGATGTCAAATCGAGCTTAAGCCTTGTGTTCGTCTGTACCTCCTCCTGTTCATCGAAAGCCATATCCAGCACAACCGCCCTTGCCTTTGCGCCGGATTGCTGCATGGTCCCATTGATGACAGGCACGGAATGACCGCCGGAGGAAATATTGATAATCGACTCCCGTCCCGGTGAAAAATAGGCTTTCGTGTACAAGCCTGCTCCCAGATCACACAGTAGATTTTCGCCACCGCCATGCAGGATGAAATGTCCAAGATCGTTATGATTGTGCGGTTCATTGTTATGTCCAGCCTTGGCTGAAAATGCAAGTATTGTACCTGGTTCACCCTCTTGGCTTCCGGGTCCACCATGGTCGGAACTGTGGCTGCGACACATCAGCCAACCGAGTTGCGGCAAATAATCGACTACGGCCTCACCGCTCCCAAATGCCAAAGGATTCGTCCAGACCAGGTTACGCAATACATGAGCCCAGCGGCGACAGGGGTCTTCCAACAGGCCAGGTACACGGAAAGGGAGTGTAGATGGTCGTCCTTGCAAAGAATTCAAATGAGAGACGAGTCCGGAAGGCAATCGTTCAGTTTCACTACTGTCCGAATAATTAGCGAAAACGCCATCCGATAGATGAACCCGTTCTGCAAAGGCTGCGATTTGCCTAACCTTTTCCGAGCTCAGAATATCCACAGCTCCCTCGGTAAACTCACGCAGCATATCGGCAAAATAAATGAAATAACCAAAACCGTACACCCAGTACCCTACGCCTTCGGGACACCCCCCGTCCTCTCTGTAGCCTGCCAAAAAACAATCCAGCGCGCCCAGCATACTCTCGATGGCTTCCGCTCTGGAAAAGTCGTCTTCTGCCAGCAGCAATGCCGCAATTCCGCAACCGGAAGCGCATACTGCCGACCAGTTATGATCTGCGGTTTCCCATCCAAAATGACGAGGGTGCAAAAAAACAGGTTCCAGTACACGGCGCTCGACCTCTTCGTGCACCTGAGAGACCACATAACTATCCAGTTGCTCCCCTAGCAGTAATAAAATTTCAACCAGCATTTGCGCTGTTTCGGACGCGAATAAATCCACCTGCTGCCACGGTGGTGTTACAGTGTCCTCTTCGTTGACATGTGCAGGAAGCGCCCATGTGTACTCTCTGCATATTTCCAGCAGGCCGCTTTCCACCTCTGTCATCTTCCAAAGCTCCGGCTCGGCAACAGCTGCCAGCACTATAGCAACCAGTCGTCCACGCCGTTCAAAGTACACATCCTCATACGGCTTGCGCTCCCCTGTATTGGCAAATTGCCGAAACAGAGACAACAGTAGTTCAGGCCATGGTGTTTCCCGATTATCTTTACAAACACGCTCAATATCCATCCAAAACTCGGCGTATACCGGCTCAGAGACAGTCGTCCGTAGCCTTTTTGTCCATTTACTCCTTAACCGTTGCCTTGCTGAATCCTGCACGCCAGCCAGCGCCCTGACGAGCCGCGAAGCAGGCCAAGCCTTCTTCAGAAGACTCATTTGCATTTCCTCCCCATGAGACACATTCGTTTCACCCTCTTTTTTGTTACCGCTTTCATTGTATCTGACAATTGGCTGGAATTCAAAGGGATGATGGCAACGCGTTTAAGATTATAATCGAATAAGCAGCCGTCGATGGTTTGCTCCCGATGCTTGTTCGAACGCTGCTTAAAGTGAGGTTTTTATAGCAAAATAATTCTCATCATAAATAGAAAAGAACCTAGATCACGCGAGTGGCTAGGCTCTCTTAATATTATGTTCAAAGCCTTTAAAGTCAGTTTCCATAGCTAACTTAAATAGTTACTATAATAGTATTGCTAATAGTATCGCTTTTTCTTTTTAATTAATCAATTATAACTGGTTTATTCGGGTAATCTAAAAATTGAAACATTGTTTGTATCTGCTCAGGAGTATTTCTTTCAAGTGAGAGTAATGGGATGTCGTTTCTATTAAAAAAACCTACTTCTAAAGTTTCTAGTCCACTTTTTGCCTCTCCGCCTGTAAGTTCGCATTCGATAAAAAATTTATACACGTGATAAGGTTCGGGTGGGTGATGATGAAATTTTTTATCCATCACAGCAAGTAGACGCTTTGGAGTCACAATATATCCTGATTCCTCTTCTATCTCTTTTACGGCGACTTCCGAGGGAGAATAACTGATATCCGCCCACCCGCCGGGTAAGGCCCATGCTTGATCGGCTTTCTCTCTTACCAAAAGTATTTTGTTCTCCTTAAAAACTACTCCGCGAATGTCTACTTTTGGTGTTGCATATCCTTTCTCACTCGCAAAACTTAGTTCGATCTTATCTTTGCTTACAAAAGTATAATTTTCAAGTATTTCAATACTCAGTCTTCTTAATTCCTCATATCGCTCAAGATCGTATACATCCTTAGAATAGGTTTGTTGTAGTTATTGTACCTTTATTATTCACAAGTGTTACTTGTTGAGTTTTTCTCATAATTTGTCTCATTTCAATTGTAAAAGATTCACAATTCAATATTAAAACCCGTTACGCACCAGAAAAATCACCTACTCTCGAAAGTAATATCCCTTTTCATTTCCGGGTACAGCATCTTAAAGCCAATGAGAATAGGCCAACCAGAAGTTTCTGGCTGACCTATTCATGCGAAAAGGACTCCTGCTCGCATTTCACCGTTTTTACACTTTCGGCTTCTCTTGTTTCCAGTTTCTAATCCCGTCATCCTCCAGAATACCCAATGCTGCGTCTGAGATATTAGGATCACGTAGTAAAGCGTCCTCGACTCTGAATTTAATATCGTCCGCATCTGCCAGCGTCATGCCTGGTGTAAGCTCAATCAACCCTTCCACGTGATAGTAGCGTCCCTCCTGCAAAATACGCATTTGATAAATATCCGTTACATGTGTATCTGCGAGAATAATGGAAGCTACACGTTCTTCGATATCAGGAGGGGCAGATACACCGATCAAACCCACCATGTTGTCGTAACCGACCCGGAAAGCGACACCGACCATCAGACAGCCGATGAGAATACTCGAAATCCCGTCCAGCAGCTTAAAATCTGTTAGCGATGTGACCACCACAGCTAGCAGGGCAAGTACCCCACCCGTTGTTGCTACCAAATCCTCATAAAACACCAGGCGGGTTGGCGGGGCAGCACGCCCCACATGACGGAACGCAGAGGTAAAAATGCCTAGCCCCTTCGCTTCCACTCTGGATTCATGCAGCACTTCTTTCATCGCTTTGCTCCATACAAATCCGTCAACCACCAGTGACAAAATCAGCACCACGACATTAATCCAAAATCCATGTGTAGATTCAGCCGGATGCTGCAGCAAATGAATTCCCTCCAATGCGGTTTCATAGGCCATAATCGTTACGACAATAACGGCAACCATACAAAACAGGTTAATCACTCGTCCGAAGCCGGTAGGAAAGCGTTTTGTCGGTTTTTTCTCTGCCAGTACACTGCCCGCGAATACAAACATTTGGTTCACTGCATCCGCAATGGAATGCATCATCGTAGCAAACATAGAGCCGCTGCCTGTCAAGGCAAAAGCAATCCCCTTAATCAGGGCAATGCCGGTATTACCTAACGCCGCCGAGCCTGAGGATTTGTTTCCTTTTTTTAACATACTCCAAAAGGAGTCCTCTCTCTGTTTCACTTCCATCTTGTAGCTCCTCCTGAGGTATACATAATCTGATATAGCCACATTATGTAATCATTTATTATGTATTATTTTTAACCCGTCCATATTCTACCTAACCAGCTGAGGAGAATCAATACAAACGATAATATTTTCCATTGAAAAAGAATGCCCCATGTCACCTACGACATGAAGCATTCCCGTTACAACCTTCTATCAGACATACATACCCTCAGGTTAACAACACAGATAATATTCATGCGCTGACGATCGACATAAGTACCTGATTACCAGCTAGATTTCGTAATGCCTGGAATTTGACCTTTATGTGCCAGCTCGCGGAACGCGATACGGGACAGCTTGAATTTGCGCAGGTATCCTCTGGGTCTGCCTGTCAGCTCGCAACGGCTTTTCAGGCGGGTTGGGGATGAGTCACGCGGAAGCTTTTGCAAAGCTTCATAATCCCCTTTTGCTTTCAATTCACGTCTCAGATCCGCATATTTAGCTACGATTTCCTGGCGTTTCTTCTCTTTTACGACTTTCGACTTCTTGGCCATGTAAAGCTCCTCCTTGTTATATATGCCAATCATGAAGGTTCACCATCACTACCGCGGGACGGAAGAACACGGAAATGAACATGATTCTGTATATTAAATAGTAATCGTTACGATTACTATTTAATATACAGCTGCTCCAGCTGGGTTGTCAACCCAAGCGGTTGGAATCACAACATTAAAAAGCCGCTGAAACAGTAGACCAATTCATTGCGGTGAACGGTCTGCCGTTTCAACGGCTTTAAAATTGGCTGACTGACTTGACTCTGTTCATTCAGCCAAATGGCAAGCCACCCAGTGATCTGGACGAGCCTCACGATAGAGTGGAATCTCTTTGGAGCAGCGGTCGATTGCAAAGGGGCAGCGAGTATGGAACTTGCAGCCCGAAGGCGGATTAACCGGACTCGGGATATCCCCCTTGAGCAAAATTCGCTCTCTTTTCAGTTTCGGCACCGGAATAGGTACAGCCGACAGCAACGCCTTCGTATACGGATGCAACGGATTCCCGAATAGCTCGTCACGCGAAGCCGTTTCGACCATGGAGCCTAAATACATCACGCCAATACGGGAACACAAATGTTCCACTACGCTCAAATCATGCGAGATGAACAAATACGTCAGACCCCGCTCGGCCTGCAATTTGGCGAAAAGGTTAATAATCTGCGCCTGTATGGACACATCCAGCGCTGATACCGGCTCATCAGCGATAATCAGATCCGGCTGAAGCGCCAGCGCCCGGGCAATGCCGATCCGCTGACGTTGACCTCCCGAAAATTCATGGGGAAAACGGTCGATATGATACTCCGACAATCCGCACAGCTTGAGCACGTCCAGCACAATCTGTCTGACCTCCTCTTTCGTCGCTATACCGTGATCGAGCAGCGCCTCACCAATTGCATCTCCGATCCGTACACGCGGATTTAGCGAACTGTACGGGTCTTGAAAAATCAGTTGAATTTTGGGACGAAGTTCCTGCATCCCTTTCGCGGACAAGCTGTGCAGATCTACCCCTTTGTATTTTACAGTACCGTCCGTTTTATCCGTCAATCTAACAATCGTGCGGCCCACTGTGCTTTTACCGCTCCCCGATTCACCCACCAGGCCGAAGGTTTCACCCTGACGGATCGTAAAGCTGATATCGTCTACCGCCCGCACATGTCCTGAAGTACGGTTCATAAACCCGGACTTCACCGGAAAGTACGTTTTTAAGCGGTCTATTTCCAACAATGGCTCAGCCATGAACAACCGCCTCCTCATATAACCAGCAGGATGCTTTCTGCTGAGCTGAAACTTCTTTTAATGTAGGCTCCTTTACACGACAAATGTCCATGCACTGCCCACAGCGGTCATGAAAATAACAGGAAGTCGTCAGCTCCAGCGGATTAGGTACCTGCCCGGGAATGGAATACAGTTCCTCTTGGCGCTGATTAAGCACCGGTTTGGATTTTAGTAAACCCTGGGTATAAGGATGCTTTGGGTGATTAAACAGCTGCACAACTTCGCCTTCCTCGACGATCTTACCCGCATACATCACAATGACGTAATCAGCCATTTCGGCGACAACACCCAGATCATGGGTGATTAGCATGAGCGACATATTGGATTGGGCTTTAAATTCACGCAGCATATCCAGGATTTGCGCCTGAATCGTTACATCCAGCGCCGTGGTTGGCTCATCCGCGATAAGCAGCTTGGGACCGCAAGAAACAGCAATCGCAATCATAATTCGCTGCAGCATCCCCCCGCTCAGCTCATGCGGATAGCTTTTTAAAATCAGCTCTGGTCTGGATATGCCGACCTGTTCGATCAGCTCCAGTGCTCGCTTACGCGCTTCCTTTCGTCCCATCTTTAAATGCTCAATCAGTGGCTCTGACAGCTGTTTACCAATGGTCATGACCGGATTCAATGAAGACATCGGCTCCTGAAAGATCATGGAGATTTCATGTCCGCGAATCGTGCGCATCTCATTTCTGCTAAGCTCTAGCAGATCGGTTCCCTCAAAGCGGATGCTTCCGCCTGCCACTTTACCACTGGGGCTCTGGATCAGACCCATGATCGACATCGCGGTGATGCTTTTGCCGCAGCCCGATTCACCAACAATGCATACCGTTTCTCCCGGCTTCACACGGAAGTTGATATCATCCACTGCTTTAATCGTTCCTTCTTCTGTATAAAAATGAGTGCTTAAATGTTCAATGGAAAGTAAATTGTCCATGGTGTATGATCACCTACCTCTTATGTTTCGGGTCAAGTACATCCCTCAGCCCGTCACCAAAAATATTAATAGCGATGACTGTAGCAAAAATAGACAGACCTGGCGGTATCCACAACCACGGACGTTGCTGAAAATCCAGCACATTGTTGGCGGCATCAATCATATTGCCCCAAGTCGGTGTCGTGGGTAGCACGCCAAGGCCAAAGAAACTGAGTACAGATTCACTCAGGATGGCTCCGCCAATGTTCAATGTAGCGATAACGATCAACAACGGCAAAATATTCGGCAGCAGATGCTTGAACAGCTTTCGACGATTCGATAGTCCCAATACCGTCGCGGCCTGCATAAATTCACGTTCCCGCAAACTAAGCATCTGGCCCCTCACCATCCGTGCAATCCCCGGCCAGTTGACCAGACTAAGCATCAACATGACGATGTACATCCGTTGATCGGGCGGAACCTTCCAGTCTGATAGCAGCGCGCCCATAATAAATAGCAGTGGCAAACTGGGAATAGTCAACAGCAAATCAGCAACGCGCATAATGATTTGATCCGCAATCCCGCGAAAATATGCGGAAATGACCCCCAGCGTAGCCCCCAAAAAGACAGACAACACCATAGAAGCCAAACCCACGGTAAGAGAAATTTGACCTGCCTGCATCACACGTGTCAGCACATCCCGTCCCAGCTTGTCTGTTCCTAACCAGTGATGGATATTCGGCGCCTTGTTCATCATTAATATATTCGTTTTATTATCGGCATAGGGAGAAAATAACGGACCGATAAAACAGAGCAAAAACATAAATACCCCGACGAGCAGCCCAGCCATAGCAAGCTTGTTTCTGAACAGCTGTCGGAACGCTTGCTGCCACATTGAAGATTTAGCAGCGGTTCGCAGTCTGCCGTTGCTCTTACTCAAATTACTGCTCACGGATGACATTCCTTAGCCCCCTTCTTACACTTTCACACGCGGGTCCGCGATGCGATACAAAATATCGGACAACAACGTCCCGATAACGCTCAATATAGCAATTAGCATCGTGAAGCCCATAAGTAGAGGATAATCCCGAAGCGAAAAGGATAACATGTACAACTGACCGATTCCCGGCCAATTAAAAATCTTTTCAATAATCAGGGATCCGCCAAACAGTGCAGGCAATTCGAAGCCAACGAGCGTAATGGCAGGCAGTAATGCATTTCTCAATGCGTGCGTAAAGAGTACCTTTCTTTCCTTTAAGCCCTTTGCACGGGCTGTGCGTATATAATCCTGCTGGATCACGTCGATCATATTGCTGCGGAAGTAGCGGGTCAGCGAACCCAGTCCCAGTAGCGTCATAACGATCACCGGCAAGGTCATATGCTGGAGAACCTCCTTTACATACTCCATACCTGTAGCGTTACTGCCTGTATTGAGCATGCCACCCGGTGGCAGCCATTTTAGATCAACTGCTGCAATTTTAATCAGATACAACCCGATAAAAAAAGAGGGAACAGACATGGCAGCGAAAATCACCACCATCACCAAAGTATCAAACCATGAATACTGCTTGTAGGCAGCAATCACACCAATAATGACCGCGATAAACCAGGTCAGGAAGGTCGATACAACGGCCAGTAAAAACGAGTTCCAGATATACTCATTAAATAAGGTCAGCACCGGCTTCTGTTGGGCAAGCGAATAGCCAAAATTGCCATGCAGCGCATTGCCCAGCCAATTTCCGTAACGTTCAAGAATAGGCTTATTCAGGCCATAAATTTCCCTCAGCTCCGCCTTTCTCTCCGGCGACAGCTTAAGATTGCCGCTAATGAAATCCCCCGGTGTCATGGCATACAGGAAAAAAATCATCATCGAAGCGGCCAACAAAATAATAATCATATACGTCAGTCTTTTCGTTAAAAACGAACTCATGACAGACTCCTTTCAATTCAACGTCGGGCTACTCATTACGCATTCCCCATTTGGGAGGCCCCTTGATCCGAACCTGACGTTCTTCACAAGGGGCCCGCAAATGTGGCTTATTTAAGGGACCATTCGAACAGATTACCAGACAAGCCAATGAACGGACTGACCTTTACATTTTCCATCCGACCATTGTAGGCATACACCGTCTTCTTGTAGTTGGTGAAAATAACGGGCAGTTCATCATTTAGCAGCACATATAATTCTTTATATACTTTCTTGCGTTCTTCAATATTCGTCGTAGACAAGCCTTTTTCATATAGCTCTTTTACCTTTGGATTGTTATATCCCTTGACTTCTCCATTGACGAATTGCTCGATTCCATCAGATGGATCTGTCAGCATGCCTGTCGAGAAGGCGGCAAGATCATAATCTTTACCTTCTACTTTGGCGACCATTGCATTAAAGTCTGCAAAGATCTCCGGTTGCAGGTCAACGCCAATCGCTTTGTAATTTTCAGCCGCAAGCGCAATAAAGGTGTCTGTTTCCGGACGTTTGGAGGTCAGCAAGTGAATAGTCAGCTTCTGACCGTTTTTCTCACGGATGCCGTCACTACCTTCTACCCAGCCCGCTTCATCCAGCAGCTTTTTCGCTTGCTCCGGGTCGTAGTTGTATGGATTGATTCCATCGGTCGTGTAAGACCAGAATATTGGGGAGGCTGGAATGTTAGCGACTGCCCCTGCTCCCTGAGCTGCATCGACATAAATGCTTTTTCGATCCAGTCCATAGGTCAATGCTTGACGAACCTTTTTATCCTTAAGCTTTTCATTTTCCAGATTTACTTGCAAATATCCGTAAGTGCTCGGGGTGTAGGGCAAAATGTTCAAAAAGCCAAGCCCTTTCAGTTTGTCGATATTCTCCTGAGTTGCGGTGAATTGAGCAAAGTCGGTATCACCTGTTTCAATGAATTGCCAAGCGTCGCCTTCTGCTGTTTTGTAAATGAAATGCTGTGTTTTCGGCTTGCCTTTGAAAAAGTGATCATTCGCCACCAGACGAACTTCTTGCCCTGGAATGAACTTTTCCAGCTTATAAGCCCCATTCCCTAAAGGACTACTATGTAGATTCTTAAAATAATCCAGCTGTCCGAACTTATAATCCTTGCCGTAGTAAGCTTTGGACAATACATAGTCACCGAGAATCGACAGAGCCAGCGCGTTTGGTTTTTCCAACGTCGCAGAAATGGTCTGCGCATCAATCACCTTGATCCCGTCAATTTGTTTCGCTTTGCCTTCCGTATAGGCTTTGCCGCCTTTAATGTTCAGCTTTCGGATTTGGCTGTCGCCAGGATAGGCTTTGTCATAGATCAACGTCCAGGTAAAAGCGACATCCTCTGCTGTCAAAGGGGAGCCATCACTGAATTTAGTACCGGGAACCAGATGAAACGTGTACGTTAGATTATCCTTGGAAATATCCCAACTCTTAGCCAAATTGGGCAGCGGAAGCCCCTTCTCGTCTACCGTGACCAGTGGAGTCCACAACTGAGAAATCACGTTGCCATCATAGCCGCTTTGGTTGAAATACGGAGTAAACACCCCGGCCGGGTCAGTCAGACCGACAATAATCGTGTCGCTTCTCTTTTTGGACACTTCCGGCAATTTGGTTAAATCAGAAGCTTGTACCAGACTTGTTAATGGCTGCGCTGTAGCGGCTGTCTGTGTGACATCACTATTTTGCGAAGTAGCATTATTAGCACTATCTGGTCCACCACTAGAGCAAGCTGCTAATAAGGTAGAACTTGCCAGAAGTAGACTGCTGAGTAGAATGATTCCCTTTTTCAAAATAATCCCCCCGATTTAATTTAGTAAATTCCGATCGAACAAGTTGTAATTAATAAGATAAATCTCATTATAGGAATCTATTCCGGTTCTGTAAAGAGAGAACTCCATTTTTTATGTAAAAAAATAGACGTCAACTCATCTGGATTCCAAATGATCGACGTCTATTTATTTAAAGTGTTAAAGTCTAACTGGTGCGTACAGCCTAATTTCGCTCCATAAAGCCCAGGATGCTCCGATGCATTTCATCTACTGCCGAAAGCCGTGCGCTATATCCGAGCAATGTTTCGCCATCAAAATGTGCATGGATGAAGCCAGAGGCCCGGAGTTTAAAAATATGGTCGTGGGTGATTCCCTTGGACAGCTTGAGATGACGGACAATCTCAATAAAGGTTCGTGGAGACTGGCTTTGATACAAATATTTCAAAATCTTAAGCCTGCTCTTCTCCCCCAAACTTCGGATCATTCGATATTCCTGTGGGGATAAAAAATCGTCCTCCTGAACATAAATACCCGCCGAATAATGACACAGCAGGAGCGATCCAAATCGATAAATGATATTAATCGGCTGAAAATGGTATTGAGGCACCAGCAACAGCCGCGTCAGTCCTTTGGAAGGCTCGAACCGGAAGCCATTAGTGGTACGATCCACCCACTCCATAGTGCTATATACGCCCTTCTCCTTATTTCTCCGTTCAGCTTCCTGTTCCAGACCGCTTAGAATACTCGTATCCACATGGCGAAAATACTCCTCTTCCCAGCCAGATAGCAGTTGCAAAGCAAGTTTACGAAGCTTCTCCATATCGTCAGGCAGCTCGATCCCATGGGCTGATGCCAGTTCGTTTAATTCCTGTACAGTCCGGTTCTCCAGACGGTCTATGACCTCTTTAACGTTCCCATGATCAGAAAGCATACAGACGAGTCCATAAATAATCTTCCAATCTGCATTGATTTCCATGGACTCCAGCAATTTGGACAAACCTGGGGACAGCGTTCCACGCACTTGCTCCGCCCACCCGGCTGATAAATCGGTCTTCTTGTAAGCCTTGCGGCAAATAAAGGTGTGTAAGCTGCTGAGCAGCTCAAACACCGGTCCATATGCTACATGTACATCGTAAGGAGCATTCACGTCGTGACTCATCGCTTTCTGTCCTCTTTTCTTTCATGTCTGATGTCCATTATACATACTATCGTACACCCGTTCATTCTTAGTGAGCCATTCATACGATAATTTAGCAAAAGACAGATACAAATATGAAGGATACAAGCGTCATAATCAAGGCGCAAAAAAAGCCTGATCTCATCAGACTCCAACTGTTCAGCTATGAATTAAAAAGGTTGTCTCCCACAAATATTTGTAGGAGACAACCTCTGGACAAATAGTATGATGTTTAATGTTTGTTAGCCGCTACTTTCCACTCTAATATCCCTGTGGATGCTGAACCTTTGGATACCATTTCAATTCTTAATTTCGTTGTTTTTACAGGCGTAAAAGTAGTCGTATTATACTGGTCTGCCGAAGTACCCAATCCATTAGCCTGCTTGACATTGGACCAGCTTCGACCATTCCAGTACTTAATCTTGTAAGACTTAGGAACATCAACGCCAGCGCCATCTTTGAACCAATATACATCCGTTTGGGATACCGTATATTCTTGATCAAAATCATATTGGACCCATTGTGTACCTGTCTCAGGCCAATTGCCGTACACGGCATGACTTCGATCATTAGAGCTAGCCGGATCAAATCCATCATGGAGTGCGCTTATATCTTCCCAAGGTGAAGTATAGGAAGTGCTGGCCGTTGCAGCTGGCGCAATGTTTACGTTTTCATCAGGTGATGTATCGATGGGACCCTCATCACCTCTAGTCGTATTAGGGAAACGGGAAGTATCTTTTTTGAGCTGACTCCAAGTATAACGCAGCATCCAGATATCCCAGTCTGTGATATGATCGGAATCACCAGCCCACATAATGGTGTTGGTTGGGAATCCACCAGGTGGACGCTCGTGTTCTTCATAAAAATCAGTTAAGCCAAATCCATGCCCAATTTCATGTTCCGTGATTTCAATCTCATCCGAGTTTAAAGTGCTAAAAAGGTAATCATCATTCACACGTTGGCCCCAATCCTGACCGGTTCCTCCTACAAAATTTTCGGTTACCCACAAATACATATCAAAGCGTTTATCATATCCACCCGGATACGAATAGTGCGGGTCCCAATAGTGCTCATATCTGGACAAGGCTGCAGGCGCAACCGGGAGTACAGCGGGAATTTCAGGTTTTTCGGAAGCTAACTCATCTGTAGTCGTATCCGTATAAACGACCTCGTCAGGTTGCTTGTCCAGCAATAGTGAAGGATCAGCAACAGCCCACCCTACCACTTTTACTTTAATATCCTGATAGGGCCAGCCATCATATCCTTTGAGATGCTCCGTCCAATGATTCATCTGGCGACCTAGCATTCTAGCAATATCTTGGCGCTGTTGCAGAGTAACGGGCTTAGAAGATTGCCAGCGCACAACGTAATTGAGTGACCCTTTTCCCGCATCAATTTGATCAAAAATCGTGTTGTTACGAGCAGTCGAGCCTTCAGTCAACATCCTATTCTTCCAAACCCATTCCACTGAGGATTTGAGATAGGGCGGCATATCAGCCAATGTCGAATCACCTGTTGCCGCAACCACAGAACTCCCGTTTAGATGAGAATCCGCTGATACAAAACTAGCGTTTCCCATCAATAATGAACTAGCAATGACTACTGAAAAAGAAGCCGCCATCATTCCTTTTCTCTTCAACATGTATGTACCTCCATATCCATTTGTATTATTGCAATAGTTTTCTTGAAACGACTATCTCTATCACCTCTCTTTTCGTGTTTGCGAACTAATCTAGGAGATCAAGAGTACACTATCAACCCTCCTTGTCGTTTTTTGTAAATAATCACAAATCATATTATCACTGGATTATTATATCGTCAATATTTTCCTTAATGATTTAAATTAGGTATTTTGAGCGTATCTTGGAACATATACGTGCCCTTTGCATGCACAAAACTGGTATTTTATAAAATGAAAAAACCGTTTATTCTCTAAATCAATTTCACCACAGAATTTGATTTTGGAACAAACGGCTCTATTTATAAGCTTTTTTACACTGCTCTAGTATTTTTTAGCGGGTAGGAAAACGAGAAGTATCCTTCTTGACCTGGCTCCAGGTATAACGCAACATCCAGGTATCCCACTCTGTTATTTTGGGAGAATTTCCGGCCCACATAATAGTTGGCATAGGAAACCCACCGGGTGGACGCTCATTTTCTTGGTAGAAGTCAGGCAAGCCAAATCCATGCCCCATCTCATGCTCCGTAATCTGGATTTCATCCGAATTCAAGGTGTTCAGGATATAATCATCAGGCATACGTTGCCCCCAATCACCGCCGGCTCCGCCTTGAAAATTGGACGTTCCCCATAAGTACATATCAAACCGCTTGTTCAGTCCACCCGGGTAAGAATAGTTAGGGTCCATAAAATGTTCAAATCTCGACAGTGCGTTAGGAGCAACCGGAAGTTTAGCTGGAATATTCGGGTCTGTTTTACTTAAGTCATCCGTAATGGTATCCGTGTAAACGATTTCATTAGATTGTTTGTTAAGAATCTGCGATGGATTCGCGACGGCCCAGCCTACTATTTTTACTGTAATGTGGTCATAAGGCCAGCCATCATACCCTTTCAACTGCTTATTCCAATTATTGATTTGGCGACTTAGCATGGAAGCCATATCTTTACGCTGCTGAAGAGTGATATTTTTAGAGGATTGCCAACGCACTACATAATTTAGCGTTCCTTTTCCCGCGTAGATTTGATCAAAAATCAAATTTTTACGGTTGGTTGAGCCTTCTTTGACCATCCTATTCTTCCAAACCCATTCTACCGATGGCTTAAATTTTGCAGGTATATCGGCAGCAGCCAAGCTAATGCTCATGGACTCAATTTCGGAAGCGTTTTCAAAATCAGAGGCCGCTGAACCAACATTAGCCCCGCCAACCAGTAAAGAAGCAGCCACTACCAATGAAAAAGAAGCCATGATCATTCTTTTTTTCTTCGGCATTTCTTTAACCTCCATATCTTTTAATTTCAACAAGCATATCCGGAATGACAAACTGTTATTCTATAAGCCTTCCATTACGCCTACTCTCAAATTTGAATAAAATAACAATTTTATAGTATCATTGGTACTATGAATCGTCAAACAAAAATACCCCTCTACAAGGAGGGGATAAGTATCTATAGACTAGGCTCGCGCTCCTACTCTATGGTTATCAATGCTGATTCTGCCAGTGAAGCCAGTAGCTTCGCTGTTCCCGGCAACGCGCGTTCGTCCAGATCAAAGGCCGGATGATGCCATTCCTGGCTTCCTGCAGTGCCGACAAAGATAAACACACCGGGGATGTTTTTCTGATAAAACCCAAAGTCCTCGCTCGCCGAGGAAGGTATGGGGCGAACGACCTCCAGACCAACCGCTTGGGCCGCCTCCTCCGCGATGGCGGTCAACTTACCGTCGTTCAGCACAGGTGGCGGGCCCTCGATCCAGTGGATGGTCGCTTTCGTGCCGAAAGCATCGGCCACGCCCTTTACGACCTGCTCGAAGCGTTCAGCCACCCGGGCGCGCACGTTCTCGTCAAATGTGCGGATTGTTCCGTCCAAATGGGCGCGGTCTGGAATGATGTTCCAGGCATTGCCACTGTGCAGCTTCGTGACGCTAATGACCGCGCTATCCAGTGGATTGACGCTTCGACTCACAATGGATTGGAGTGCCGTAATGATATGTGACGATACCACGATGGGGTCAATCCCTGCATGCGGCACTGCCGCATGTGTGCTCAGACCCTCCACCTCGATGTAAAAACCATCCGCCGCTGCCATTAGCGGACCTTCTTTGATGCCGACCGTGCCTACGGGCAGGTCCGGCTTGTTATGCAGGCCAAATATGGCCTGCACCTCTGCCAGCGCACCGCTGTCCAGCACTTGGGCAGCGCCTTTGGCCTTTTCCTCAGCTGGCTGGAACACCAGCCGAACCGTGCCTTTCAGCTCCTGCTCCCGCTGCTTCAAGAGTATGGCTGCTCCTAACAAGGACGCGGTATGAAAATCATGCCCACAGGCATGCATCTTGCCGTGATGTACCGAAGCATAAGGCAATCCCGTCTCCTCCTGAATGGGCAGCGCATCAATATCTGCACGAAGCGCAACAGTTGGCCCCTCCTGCTGCCCGCCGATTTCCGCCACTAATCCGGTACGCAGCGGCACATCCAGAATGGTGATGCTTTGTTCCTCCAGCAGACGACGGATATAGGCGGTAGTTTCAACCTCCTCGTTAGACAGCTCGGGATTTCGGTGCAGATGGCGGCGAATGTCCACCAGTTTCTGCTCCAAAACCTGCTCCTTCGTTCCGGTTGAGTCACTCATCCCTATTCCTCCTTCGTGAATCCAAATTGGTCACAACTTTCTCAAGCTAACAACATCTAGGACTGTACAGGCAACCCGGCAAAAGCTTCATGCAATAACTCGAACGAGCGCACACGCTTTCCGATATCCCGTATTCCTGTCGTTACGATTAGCTCATCGGCCTGATATTTGGCTTGGATTTCCGTCAGCGCAACATAGATTTCATCTTTATTCCCTTTGTTAATTTGCGCTTGTGTAACTTCAACTGTATATTCTTCACCCGATTGCTTGCCGAACTCTTCTGCACTTTCCAGCGTGCCCACCGTAGCCGTTTTGCCACTGGCCAGATGAATTTTGTACAGCTTGTGCTCACCTGCCAACTTCGCAGCTTCCTCGGAAGTGTCCGCCACGATGACTGAAAGCGCAAAAAGAGCTTTCGGCTCACGTCCATAACTATAATCGAAAGACTCCCGATACGTACGGAATGATTCCAATGCAACCTGCTCATTACTATTGATAAATTGCGAGAAAACGTAGGGCAACCCCAAACGCGCAGCAATTCCAGCACTGTCTGTACTTGTACCCAAAACGTAAATATCCGCTGGTATTTCTGGAATCGGATTCGCCTGTAACCCGGCTAACGGTCCTTCTTCAGACGGAATATTATGAATATAGCGACTTACTTCATCAATTTTTTCTTCGAGAGAAGGCGCATCATGTACGTTGCGTTGTAATGCCTGTGTGGATTTCGGCAACCCGCCCGGCGCGCGTCCGATTCCCAAATCTACGCGACCCGGTGCAAGAGAGGACAGCACATTAAAGTTTTCAGCTACTTTATAAGGACTATAATGCTGAAGCATCACTCCGCCAGAGCCGATTTTAATACGCTCGGTGCGTGCCAGCAAATGGGAAATGAGTACCTCTGGTGAAGAGCCCGCAACCTGCTCGGAATCATGATGCTCTGATACCCAGAAGCGCGTAAATCCTAATTCCTCTACACACTGCGCCAGCTTAATCGTATTACGAAGGGCCTGCGCTGCCGTTTCCCCCTCGTGTATAGGGCTTTGATCCAATACTCCGATTTTAATACTCATGTCTCCCTCTCCCGTCTAAATTGAATAGTTATATTCTGGTGTAATCCGTTTCAGGAATTGTTTGGTACGTTCCTCTTTGGGGTGGTTAAAAATGTCGTCCGGTGCGCCTTCCTCGATAATATGGCCGCCATCCATAAATACCACATGATTTGAAACATCGCGCGCAAAGCCCATTTCATGTGTAACGACAATCATCGTAATGCCTTCCTTCGCAATCTTGCGAATCACCGACAGCACCTCACCCACCAATTCAGGGTCCAGCGCCGAAGTCGGCTCATCGAATAAAATCACTTCCGGGTTCAGCGCCAAAGCACGCGCTATGCCGACACGCTGCTGCTGCCCGCCGGATAGCTGGCTTGGATAATGATTCAGCTTTTCACCCAGACCGACCTTTTCCAGCACTTCAATGCTGATTTTTTTTGCTTCCTCCTGCTTGACCTTGCGGACAACGACAAGTCCCTCCATGACATTTTCCAGCGCTGTTTTATGCTTGAACAAATTGTATTGCTGGAAAACCATAGCCGTCTTTTGACGTAGAGCCAAAACATCCTTCTTCGCAGGTCGCTTGCAGTTCACTGTAAAATCGCCAATGCTGACTTCCCCATCATTCGGCTTTTCCAGATAATTAATGCAGCGTAGCAAGGTCGTTTTACCTGAACCACTCGGACCTAAAATAACGACGACCTCGCCTTTGTTCACGGTCAAATCAATGCCTTTGAGCACTTCATGTTTGCCGAACGACTTCGTTATATTTTGCAGACGGATCATGATGCTCGACCTCCATTAAACACATTGATTTTTTTCTCCACCAAGCCGGATATTCGCTCAATTAGCACTGTCAAGCCCCAAAATAGCAGTGCAGCTGCGATGTATACCTCTAAATATTTCCAGTTGGTAGATGCCAGAATTTCAGCCTGTGCCTGGATTTCTGTGACCGAAACCGTGAAGGCCAAGGTAGAGCCATGAAGCATCCCAATAACAGAATTCGTCAGGTTCGGCAAACTCACCACGAACGCCTGCGGAAATACGATCCGTCTCAGCACTTGCCACGTCGTCATACCGACGGCATAAGCCGCCTCGATTTGCCCCTTGTTGACCGATTGAATTCCAGAACGGACGACCTCAGACATATACGCTCCACTGGTAATGGAAAACGAAATGAGTGCAAATACCATATAAGGAACATCTTTGGATTGTAGCGGCCAGCCGAAATGCTTCGCTCCCGCATCAATCAACAAAGGCAAACTGAAATAAATAAGCAGCAAATGCATCAGCATCGGTGTGCCTCGGATAAAGGTAACGTAACCGTGAGAAATCTGGGACAACACGGGAACCTTATAAATTCGCGCCAGTGCCGTTATCATACCGATGACCAACCCTGCCAGTACGGAAACCACCGTAATAATTAAAGTGTTGGGCAACGCAGAGAACAACCCTAAAAAGGCAGTATATATAAATCCAAAATCCAGACTCATATGCCTTTACCTCCTTTACTAAGACGAGGACTTCTCAGGTAACGCACCACAAAACTTTTTCGTTTTTCGGGCTCTTTCTGCACTGTATCCCGATGCTCATGCCGGAGAAGCGTATTTTCCAGCACCCTGAACAATTTTTGTAAAATCAGACTGATAACTAGATAGATAAGGGATAGCGCGATATAGGTTTCAACAAAATGCTGGGTAGCCGAGCCTAGTGTCTGTGATTTCCCTGTCATCTCCATCGCTCCGATGGTAAATGCCAGAGAAGTATCCTTCAGATTACCAATCACCAGATTGGAAAATACCGGAACCACGACAGCCAGCGCTTGCGGCAAAATGATACGTGTAAAGGTCTGATAGCCTGACATGCCGACGGACTGTGCAGCCTCGATTTGTCCCCGATCTACAGCCTCTACTCCTGACCTGATAATTTCGGAAATAAAGGCTCCACTATTGAGCGCGTAGGTTGCTACGGCAAACCACAGCACATCCCATCTGGAGGAATTGATATCCACCAGCTTTAGTAGCTCTGGCAGGCCGTAATACACCAGAAACAATTGGATTAGAATAGGTGTTCCGCGAAAAAAGGAAACATACACTTGAGAAACACGTTTGAAAAATGGAATGTTATACATGCGAGGCAGCGCAACCAACAGACCAATGATAAGCCCCAATACAAGCGAGCTTGCCACAATAAACAAGGTGATGTGTAAGTAAGACAGCATTTTCGGGATAAAGCTAAAAACATAGTCAATATTGAACTCTCTGCTCATATGCCTGCCTCCTTTCTATACATCAGCGGCCAGAATACATAGAGTACCCTGACCGCTGAAATGTCCAAGTCTATCCTTACTTCTTACTGCTGCTACCTTCTTTTTTCACATCTTCCAGAGACTTAGTGAAATCCTCTCCAAGCCATTTAATGCTCAGCTTCGACAGCGTACCGTCGTCCTTCACTTCCTGAATGGCTTTGTCGAGGTCATCCGCCAACCCTTGCTCATTTTTGTTCAGTACATACAGTACATCCGATTGAGTCAAAGGATCACCAACGGTTTTCAGAGCTACTTCTCCTTTTTCATCGGTGTTAAAACGGTTCGCAAAGTCTGTCGTAACGGTAGCATCTATACGGCCGCTCGTAATTTGTTGCACCGTATCATTGGCTGCACCACTCGTATAAACGATATTTAGGGCATCTCCGTGGGTTTTGTTATACTCTTTCAGCACATACGCCGCATTACTGGTTGGGCTAGTGAGTACCTTTTTCCCTTTCAAATCATCAATTGAATGAATGGTATTGTTATCCTTCGCTACAGCGACTCTGTTCAGAAAAATGCTATACGGATTTTTGTTGAACAGATACTTGGCCTCGCGCTCCGGGTTTTTTTCCATTTGATGCGATACCAGATCAATCTTGCCGGCATCGAGACTTAGCAGCAAATTTCCAAAGTCCATCGTTTTGAATTCAAATTCGTATTGAGGCAGGCGCTTGTCCAGCTCCTTAATCAGCTCCACATCAAAGCCTGTTAAATTTCCGTTTTCGTCAATAAAGCATACATTTTTGAATTGAGTACCTGTGCCTACGATAATTTTCTTCACGTCTCCGCTTGAACCTGACGCGCTAGACGCGTTATCTGAGGAACCGCAGCCTGCCAACACCAGGATGATTGCCATAACAGACAATATTGCAAACCACTTTTTCATATGAATCCCCCTCATCTCTTTGTATATCAGCAGTTTGCGACATACATAGTAGCTACAACATTCAATAATCAATAATTCCTATAAACTTAATTGGTTTTAGGATGTGATTAATTTAACACCTGGAAACCTATACGTCAATCCACCAAGCTATAGAACATTTCTATAACAAAACAGCCCCCCGGAAGCCTTCTGTCAGTGCATCTGTAAAATCCGAGGTCACTGCACAGTCTTCTTTGGTCGCTACTATGCTAATCTGCATCGACACCCCAGCTACCTCTGGAACATGGATACGGAACAGTTTCTGATCCTTCACTTCACGGTGCACACAGACATCCGGCAAAAAGGCAATGCCCGCTTCTTCCAATACCAGCTTTTTGGCCGTGACCACATTGTCTACCTGAAAAGCAATATCCGGTGGCTGCTCCAGTGATTCAAAAGATCGATGAATCCTCATCCAATCTAATGACCCGCATTCAAAAAACACCAGTGTTTCACGTTGAATATCCTGTATGCTGGCCTTTCCTGTCTTCATAAACGGATGACCGTCGTATACATACAGGGAAATCGGATCTTCATAAAAAGCAAGCGTACGGATAGCCGGATGCATCACTTTACGGACAAAACTAATGTCTACCTCACGGTTCAACAGTTTATGTACCAGTTGATCCGTCGTAGCCGTCACAATTTTGTAGTTAACCTCTGGATAACGGGCACGAAGCTGCTTTAATATTTCAGGAATGATGTAGTTCGACACCGATATTGTGCAGCCAATTCGAATTTGCTGAGGGGCTTTCTTACGCTGTTGGAGCTTTTGCTTCCCTTTTTGCAGCACCTGAAGCATCTGTTCCGCATAAGGAAGAAACTTTCGTCCATCCTCCGTCAGAACCGTTTGCTTGCTTTGGCGGTCGAACAGCTTGCATTCTAGCTCGCGTTCCAGCGTCTGAATCCGGGCTGTGACAGAGGGCTGGGACAAGAACAAGGCTTCTGCCGCCTTGTTAAAGCTCCCATAATGATTCACGTATACAAAGGCTTCCATATTCTCGATATTCATACGCAAGTCCCCCAGTAAGTTTTATATACATTTATCCAATAAGTTAACTTGGTTTTTTTGTATCATAAAACTCACTGAACGACCTGTCAATGGAAATATTGAAAATATCTATAATTTTAATAGCTCATTTAGTTCTTTAACCGAACGTTCCAACCGTGCAACCAATTCTTCGGACAATCCGTATGCTCCATCCGGCAGATGTTCGACCCACTGATCTACCGCATACACCCCGCCAAGAATATGTCTTCCGCCGAGTGCGTTAATAACTGGCTTCAAGGCATAATCAATGACCAGCAGGTGAGCCAGCGTGCCTCCGATAAATAAAGGCAGGACAGGTTTCCCTCTCAGTCCCTTCTGCGGAACCAAATCCAGAAATATTTTCAATAGCCCTGAATAAGCCGCCTTGTATACTGGAGAAGCCACAATGACGGCATCCGCTGCTGCAATCAATGCAAGTGATGCTGTGACGTCGGGACTATTAAAGTTAGCTTTAACCAGATCCTCAGCTGGCAAGTCGACCACATTCAGTAATGTGACCTCCACTCCAGCCTGCTGCAACTGCTCGGTTGTATAGTTAATCAAGCCGTATAAACGGGATTGTGTAGACGGACTGCCTGATAGGATGACAACCTTGGACATATATATTTTTCCCTCCTTCTGTTATGCATCAACCTTCACTTTGGATCTGGCTGCTGTATAGCGATTCTCAGGAATGGGCACGCCCAGGTTTTCACGCAGTGTGCTAAATTCATAATCCTGACGGTAAATGCCACGCTCCTGCAAAATAGGCACAACCTGATTTACGAAGTCATGCAGACCCGTTGGCACATCAGAACCGATAATGAATCCGTCTGCTCCTTTTCTTTCAAACCACTCCTGCACTCGATCCGCCACCTGTTCAGCGGTTCCGATAAAAGAGGTTCTCGGCGTTGCTGAACGCAATGCAACCTCGCGCAGGGTCAAATTCTGTTCTTTGGCTGTCCGTTTGATTTTATCTGTGCCGCTGCGGAACGAATTACTGCCAATACCATCAAGCTCAGGGAATGGCTCATCCAGCGGATATTGTGAGAAATCATGATGATCGAAGTAACGCCCCAAATATTTTAACGCAGCCTCAATCGTCACCAGATTGGTGATCTCCTCATACTTACGTTCCGCTTCTTCCGTCGTGCTGCCAATAATCGGCGAAATGCCCGGCAAAATGACAATATCCTCTTCCGATCTGCCATAGCGTACCGCACGTTCCTTCACATCACGGTAAAACTGCTGCGCTTCCTCCAGTGTTTCATGTCCTGTAAATACTGCATCCGCTTCCTTGGCGGCCAGATTTTTGCCATCCTCTGAGGAACCTGCCTGGAAAATAACCGGCTGTCCCTGCTTGGATCGTCCAATGTTCAGCGGACCCTGCACAGAAAAAAACTCGCCTTTATGGTTCAGTGTATGCAGCTTTTCAGGATCAAAGAATACGCCAGCTTCCTTATCACGAATGAACGCATCCTCTTCCCACGAGTCCCACAACCCTTTGGTAACTTGCAAATATTCCTCCGCAATTTTATAGCGCTGTGGATGCGATGGATGCTCACCTTTGTTGAAGTTAAGGGCAGAGCCTTCCAGTGGGGAAGTCACCACATTCCAGCCTGCACGACCTCCGCTAATATGATCAATGGAAGAAAACTGGCGTGCTACCGTGAACGGTTCGCTATAGGAAGTCGACAGTGTGCCGACCAGTCCGATATGCTTCGTCACCCCAGCCAAAGCAGACAAAATCGTAATAGGTTCAAAACGGTTCAGAAAGTGTGGAATGGATTTTTCGTTAATAAACAGGCCGTCTGCGATAAATACGAGGTCAAACTTCCCTTCCTCCGCCTTTTGCGCCTGCGTTTTATAAAATTCAAAATTAACACTAGCGTCCGCAGGTACTTCAGGGTGACGCCAAGTCGTCATGCTTCCCCCAACACCGTGAATAATTGCACCAAATTTAATTTGTCTATTCTTAGCCATGACTCTTCCACCTCTCTTGAACATAATTGTTATCCTACGGCTAATCATTGTTTTCAAGGCAGCTATGCTGCTATTTTTTTGTAGGGCAGTCTCCGCTGCTTATTTTGTATGGGCAGCGGAGCTACTGATCTTTTTCCTATCGGTTTATACCGCTTGATTGTAACTTTCCAGCACTTTACTCAGCTCTTCCAGATCGGGGTTGAGCAGAGCTTCATATTTGTTATCCCCACCTACCTCGACGACAGGGACATAACGAATACCATATTTGGTCTCCAGCACGTCACGCAGCGCATCATTTCCGTCCACTTGAATATTTTCATACGGCTGATTTTGGGATTCCAGGTACGATTTGATCTCTCCACAAAAATGACAGCCGGTTTTACTCCACAATACAACTTTAGGTTTGGACGACATATACATACCTCCGTGAGCTTATTGTCTATAATCCCGATGAATTAAATAAGAATTATATTTATAATGTATCCTGCTGCTCCTTTTCCGTCAATCGCTTGTGTAATAGACATTGATAATTCAACGATAGAAAATTTTAATTTTATATCGTATTTAATCTGTTTATTGGCAACCTGGTTATTTAAAATTAGAGAAATTGGAGTTTAAATGAGCCTTGGCGCGGACATCCTTGGAATAGTAGCGCCCTTGTGGCGAAATGAAATGAGGTTGGACAAATGCAGGAATGGACCATTGTAGCTTTACGTACGTTATTAGCTATCGTTATTCTTTTTGTGATTACCAAGATTCTTGGAAAACGTCAGGTATCACAGCTTTCCTTGTTCGAATATATAACAGGAATCACTATCGGTAACTTGGCTGCTTCTATTCCTTTGGAACGTGAATCCTCCTGGTACTTGGGTACTGTATCGTTAGCCGTATGGGTACTGACAACACTTAGCATTGAATTTTTGCAAATTAAAAGCAAGAAAGTCAGAGATTTATCAGATGGAAAGACGACAATCCTGATCAAAGACGGCAAAATTTTAGAGGACAATCTGAGAAAGGAACGGCTTACCCTGGATGAACTCATGGAACAGTTGCGGAGCAAAAATGCATTCAAGGTAGCTGACGTAGAATTTGCCATTATGGAGACCAGTGGTGAGATCAACGTGCTGTTGACCAAAGACAAGCAGCCTTTGACACCTAAAGATCTGCATATACAGCAATTACCGGAGAAGGAACCTGCAGCAGTCATTATGGATGGACAACTTATGGAGCAGCAAATGGCATACATGGGAGTTACTCAACAATGGCTGGATGCAAAGCTGAAAGAAAAGAGCCTGACGGTCAAAGACGTATTTTTCGCGCAGGTGGACCCGCAAGGAGAACTATACATTGACCAATATAGTGATAATGTACAACTGTCCAAGGTACAAGACTCTAATCAAGCCGTACTGACTCTATTGGAACAATGCACTACTGAACTGCAAAAGCTCGCATCTGGTTCCAGTGAGCAACAAAGAAAACAGCTATATGAGCAATGCTCACAAAGCCTGAAAGAAGCTATACAGGAGATGAAGCCAATTCACTCATCCAAATCCTGAGTGCACACGCATATGTTAGAAGAAGGTACAGGAATCAAAAAGGAGCGTCCTGACAGCCGTTTATGGCTTAGAAGACGCTCCTTTTGTTATTACCAACAAAGGATGAAGAAATAGGTGGATTTTCGCTTAAACAGGTTTACCTGGAGGCTGTTGCTTCCTGGTGCAGTGGCAGCAATACTGTAAATGCCGTTCCTTCTCCCTCTTTGCTGGACACAGAGATAGAGCCGGTATGCATCTCTGTTATTTTATAAGCAATGGAAAGTCCCAAGCCGCTGCCTCCTGCAGTTCGGGCCCGTGACTGGTCTGCTTTATAAAATCGTTCAAAAATGCGCTGCTGATCCTGTTCGTTGATGCCCTGTCCCGTATCCGCAATGCAGATAACCGCCTGATCACCGTTACTTGAAAGAGAAACAGATATGCTTCCAGCCTGTGGTGTAAATTTAATGGCATTGTGAAGAAGATTCACCCAAACCTGGCCCATCAGATCCTCGTCCGCGTTGACCTCAACTATATCCACCTCAACAGTCATATCGATTTTTTTAGCCTCCCATTGCGGCTCGCAGGCGAGGATAAGCGATATCAGTTGCTTGTCCAGCTGATAAGGGGACGGATGAAACGGATGCCTCTTCGAATCCAGCACCGCCAGCTTCATGAGATTATCGCTTAGCTTGGACAGACGAATACACTCCGTCTCGATGATCTCCAAATACCGCGCTCGCTGCTCATGATCCAGATTTTCATCCTTGAGCGCCTTGGCGAAACCGATTATCGAGGTCAGCGGTGAGCCGATTTCATGGGATACGTTCGAAATAAACTCCTCCCGCAGCTCTTCCATAGCCTTCAGATTTGCCGCCATATTATTGATGCTGTCCACCAGCTGTATATAAGGATGTGTCCTCCCGTGGTTTCCATTTCCCCTACCGAAGTCCCATCCCAAATTAATGTGAAAATCCCCTTGTGAAATGCGTTTTAAAGCACTGATCATTTCGGTAAAAAAATGCTGCCCTCTAGGCTGGATAAAGCGTCTTACAATCATACTGATCATACCGAAGAAAAAAAAGCCAAGCGTCGCATTTATAAGAAAGACGAACAAATCATCTGGAGTCCATGATATGCGCGAATAGATCGCCGCCGTAATAAAGTACGCGGCAGTCCAGCTGAAATACAGCACCATTAACACCAGCATGAGTCTCGCAAGGATATGGAGGAATCCCGGTTCCCGCTTCATTGCCTTCCCTCCAGCCGATAACCCAAGCCCCGGATCGTACTGATCCGGAAGGAGTAGCTTGCCTCCGGAAACCGTTCCCGAAGGCGCTTGATATGGACATCAACCGTTCTTTCGTCTCCCTCGTAATCATAACCCCAAATCTGTTCGATCAACTGGTCGCGGGTAAAGGTTTTGCCAGGATAGCTGCCCAGTTTGAAGAGTAGCTCAAATTCCTTGCGCGGCAGGGTAATCTCTTTTTCCCCAGCCTTGCATTCAAATGTATCGCTGCGCAGGACAAGATCTCCGACAGTCACCGATTTTGAAGCCATGATCCGATACCGTTTTAGTAAAGCCTTTACGCGTGCGACAAGCACCATGGGATCGAAGGGCTTGACAAGATAGTCGTCCGTTCCAAGCGCGAAGCCCTTCACGATCTGTGACGTCTCGCCTTTGGCTGTAAGCATAAGCAGCGGCAGGTCGGTCTGCTCGCGCAGCTTACGGCACAGCTCCCAACCATCCATTCCCGGCATCATGATATCAAGAACAAGCAAATCGACCTTAATTTCATCAAAAATGCGCATCGCATCCAAACCATCTACCGCCTCAACTACCTCCAGGCCTTCTAGTCCCAAAAAATGCCCGACCAGTTCACGAATATGCGGATCATCATCAACAACCAATACACGTGTCATTTCAATCCCCCCTAGCTAACTCTGCCTTAAATCTCTCCTCCTCGTCAAGAAGAGCGGCATCTTATGCTTTACGCATATATGCTCGCACCGTAAGCGGTGCGAAGACCGCCACAATGACTGCAGCGCCAAGCAGGGAGATCGCCAGTTCTCCGCCAATCACACCCGTATTCGCAAGCTCTCTAACTGCGTTCACAAGATGTGAAATCGGGTTGATATTCACAAACCACTGCAACCAGCCAGGCATGGTGTCCACAGGCACAAATGCGTTGGAAACAAAGGTAAGCGGAAACAGAACAATCATGGATATGCCCTGTACACTTGAAGCCGTGCGGGCAATCACGCCAAAGAAAGCAAAAATCCAGCTGACCGCCCAGGAACACACGATGACCAGAAGTGCGGCGATAGCAACACTTAGCAATCCTCCCTCTGGCCGATATCCCAAAATATACCCCATAGCGAAGGTAAGTACTGTCGCAATAGTATACCGAATGCTGTCTGCCAGCAGAGCTCCAGCCAAAGGTGCAATCCGTGCAATCGGGAGCGACTTGAATCTGTCGAACACTCCCTTGTCCATATCCTCACGCAGTTGGACACCGGTAACGACGGAGGTCGAGATGACAGTCTGCACGAGGATGCCTGGGATGATGACCGGCAAATAATGCTGTACGTCTCCGGAGATGGCCCCGCCAAAGATATAGGTAAACATAAGCGTGAAAATAATCGGCTGGAGCGTGACATCAAACAACTGCTCGGGAGTATGGCGGATCTTCAGAATGCCCCGGTAAGCCATCGTCATGGAGTTACGGAACGCCTGCCTGAAACTCACAGACTTTTTCAATGTACGATCAGAACCTGTCATAGCAGTAGCGTTCTTCATGCTCTCACTCCCTCCACAGCATGCGCTCCTTGCGCCGTCTGCTGCTTATTTACTTCTACCCCATGACCAGTGATGGACAGAAACACCTCGTCAAGCGTTGGCTTTTGCACACTCATCTCTGCCAACTGAATTTCTCCGGAACGGAGGGCAATCAGCAGGTCCGTCACCCGATCGGCATTAGCCATCGGAGAAATAATTTTTCCAGCCTCCACCGACACGCTGGACTTGACTGAAAGCACTTGTTCAACGATCTGAGCAGCTCTCTCAATGTCCTGGTGATTTTGCACTCTGAGTTGCAGAGTTGACGCCCCCACTGCCGCTTTCAGTTCGCCCACCGTACCTTCGGCGACTACCCGACCATGATCGATCACGGCGATTCGGTCAGCAAGCTGATCCGCCTCATCGAGGTACTGGGTAGTGAGCAGTACGGTGGAACCAGTCTTGACCAGACGTCGGATTGTGTTCCACATCTGGACACGCGTGCGCGGGTCCAGCCCGGTAGTCGGCTCATCTAGGAAGATCAGTGGCGGCTTGGCAATAAGACTTGCGGCCAAATCCAGTCGGCGGCGCATGCCTCCGGAGAAATGTTTTAACGGTCGCTTCGCTGCTTCGGCCAAGCCAAATTCCTCCAGCAGCTCCGCTGCCTTATGGCGTGCCTCGGCACGTCCCAGTCCGAGCAGCCTGGAGAAGATGATCAGATTCTCGGTAGCGCTAAGCGACTCATCGACCGATGCGTACTGGCCTGTCACGCCGATCAATTGACGCACAACCTGCGGTTCCTTTACTGCATCGTACCCGAAGATGCGCGCCGATCCCCCGTCAGGCCGTAATAACGTCGACAGCATTCGGATGGTAGTCGTCTTACCTGCTCCATTAGGACCAAGCACTCCGTAGATCGTGCCGACTCGCACATTCAGATCGACACCGTCTACCGCCTGCTTATTCCCAAAAGCTTTAACGAGTCCTCTTGCTTCAATGGCCAAGGGCTCTTTTCTGTCTGTATATTCCACATTCATGTCCTCCCTACAATGATTTCTATAGAAAGAATAATCCACATTTGTGAACTGAATATGAACAGAACCATTTACTCTCCCTTTAGCAGTTCTGGAGATTTTGCAAGCAAGTGTTGGCTGAAAATCCTCTTATGCTGGCGTTCTTCAAAACTGTCGACGGTTTTTTCCTGAAAGAAAAGCCAAAGAAGCCCTTATAGGGATTTCTTTGGCTTCAGCCAGGGTTCTCTAATTTAGAGTAATCCAGCACGTTGGTTATGAGCAGTTTCGGCTTGATCCCTCAACGAATAACTTTAGTATTAAGCCTGTTTACTAAGCCCATTTACAGTGTAAAAAAATAATCTCGTTCTACCTTGCTCACTCTTAAACCAAATGTTTTATACCACTCGGATTTCCCCTTCTCCTGTGCTACCTTGTGCAGTTTGTTATGCTTCCAATGTTTTATAGCGTCCAATGACTCCCAATAAGACACTGTGATGCCTACTCCATTTTGGTCACGAACACTTTCCACACCTAAAAAGCCAGGTTGCTCGGCAGCCAGTTCCACCATTTTGTCCCCCATCTTTCCGTATCCGCCATCCCCTTCCGTACGCTCAGAAGTAAAAATAGCTGCATAATAAGGGGGCTGTGGTGTTTTTGCAATTGAACTCATAGGTACCTCCCAGAAATTAAATGGTTATCAGCATTTTTCTCAAGTTTGATTATAACCACATAACTGAGATAAAAAAAATGAATATATGTGATACTATGTATGAATATATTTCATTCCATGTTGGAGGACACATGAATTTGTTTAAATATAAGGTTTTTCTTAGCATAGTAGAAGCAGGAAGCTTTACCAAAGCAGGAGAACTTCTTAATCTTACACAATCTGCTATTAGCCATGCAGTTGCTGGTTTGGAACATGAATTGGGCCTGACTCTTTTGATTAGAGGACGCTCAGGCATCCAATTGACCAGTAATGGGGAACGTCTGATGAAGCATTTCAGAGAGATCATACAAATGAACGAAAGACTTTATCAAGAGGTCGCTCTAATCAAAGGACTGGAAACCGGAACCGTAAAGATAGGTACATTCTCAAGTGTATCCATCCATTGGTTGCCCGGTATCATCCAAAAGTTTAACGAACAGTTCCCATTCATTGAACTGAAACTGCTCGATGGTAACTACCATGACATTGAGAATTGGATAGCCAGCGGAGAAGCTGATTTTGGCTTCGTTAATCTGCCCACTTTAGACGTACTGGAAGTCTTGCCGTTAAAAAAAGAAAGAATGCTGTGCATACTGCCACCTAATCATATGCTTCGGGAGCAAACAAGCATACGTGTGGATCAATTCCTCGATGAACCCTTCATTATGCCTGCTTCAGGCTGTGACACAGATGTACGGAGAATTTTTTCCCAGCACAAACTTGCTCCGAAAATCAAATATGAATTAGAAGATGATCATGCCATTATGGCTATGGTGCAAAATGGCCTGGGCGTAAGCATCCTTCCAGAAATGATTTTAGTTCAAAACCCTTATGAAATTTGTATTCGCCCCTTGGATGGGCCGTATTTTCGTTCCGTTGGGATCGCTGCTTCCTCTTTAAAGAATATGGCTCCAGCCGCCAAAAAGTGTATGGACTTTATTACGGAGTGGATCAACTAGCTTCATCATGTCGGCCAAGGCAGCGGATTCTCAAAGCTGGACCAGTCCATATCCATTTCGCTATCGTTCAGCAGACATTCATCTAGCTCTTCTTCCAAGTCCGGTCGATTCATTCCGATACCGATCATAACGATTTCGTTCATGCGGTCGCCCCATTGCTCATCCCAATTATCCAGAGCCTCAGGGTCGGCTGCGACGATCTCCTGCCGTTCTTCTTCAGACAACGCCGCAAGCCAGCTTCCCGCCGGGCCGAATTGAATAGATGGTCCTGCCTGGCTGATACTCGCTGCCCAATCTTGAGGGGTCGCAATCCAGGCCAAACCTTTGGCGCGAACGATCTCCTCCGGCCAGTAGGTCATAAATTCAGCCAATCTTGCAGGATGAAACGGTCTTCTACGGCGATATACAAAGGAATTGATCCCATATTCGTCCGTTTCCGGCGTATGGCTTCCCAGCTCCAGCTCACGAATCCATCCTGCGGATTGACTAGCCTTGTCAAAATTGAACAACCCCGTATTCAAAATGTCCGAAGGAGCGACCTTTCCCTTGGAAGTGCGAATGATTCGGGCTTCAGGCTGCAATCTCCGCAGCACACCCTCTAGCTTGTCCAGCTCCGCAGGCTGAACCAAATCGCACTTATTCAGAATCAATACATCACAGGTTTCAATCTGGTCAATCAGCAAGTCCGAGATATCACGTGTGTCGTCTTCTCCAGTAGCCTGCCTGCGATCCAGTAGCGTTTCTCCCGATTCAAAATCATGCCAAAAACGGTTCGCATCGACTACGGTCACCATGCAATCCAGTTTTGCCAGCGAAGCCAAATCAATACCAGTTCCTTCATCAGCGTATGTGAAGGTTTGAGCGATTGGCACGGGTTCACTGATGCCTGTAGATTCGATTAAAATATAATCAAACTCGCCTTGTTCCGTCAGCTTCTTGACCTCAATCAATAAATCTTCACGTAATGTGCAACAAATACAACCATTAGACAACTCGACCAGTTTTTCTTCTGTTCTGGACAAGCCGCCTTCTTTTTTAACCAGCTCGGCATCTATATTTACTTCACTCATGTCATTGACGATGACTGCCACTTTCATTCCGTCCCGATTGTTTAACACATGATTCAAAATCGTCGTTTTTCCTGCACCCAAATATCCGCTCAGCACTGTTACCGGTATTACTTTCTTATTCATTGCTGGTATGCTCCCTTTAATATAGGCTTATCATTTCCATTTCTTTAAATCGTAATAATTACTATTAAAATCAACATTCAGTAATATACAGCATCCCTTTTACCTTGTCAACTGTGAAGACACTCTTGAAATGAATGATCAAAAGTTATTAATATGGGTAATAACGATATTTAAAGAATAAGGTGAATATTTTGCAATCAATCTGGCTTGGAGTGTTGGCGGCTTTCTTTTTTGCTTTTACATTTGTTCTCAATCGATCTATGGAGCTGTCTGGCGGAAGCTGGATCTGGAGTGCTTCATTGCGATATCTGTTTATGGTTCCTATTCTAATCGTCATTGTGATGACCCAACATAAGCTTAAGCCTCTTTGGAAAGTCATGAAAGAACAACCGGGAACGTGGCTGTGGTGGAGCTTACTCGGATTTGGCTTATTTTATGCTCCGTTATGCTTCGCATCGGCTTATTCACCGGGTTGGTTGATTGCGGGAACCTGGCAAATCACCATTATTTCCGGATCTTTGCTTGTCCCTTTATTTGCTGAGGTTGTACAAACGGAGAAAGGCCCAATCAAAGTACGAGGAAAAATCCCCATCCAAGGACTGTTGATGTCTCTCGTTATTTTAATCGGAATTATTGTTATGCAAGTCGAACAGTCGCAATCTATTTCTACCCAAGATTTTTTATTCGGTATTCTGCCTGTCATACTCGCCTCTTTCGCCTATCCATTAGGTAATCGCAAAATGATGGAAGTCTGTGCGGGGCGGTTAGATGCCTATCAACGTGTGCTCGGGATGACTTTAGCCAGTTTGCCCTTCTGGTTATTGCTTTCGTTATATGGAGTTTTCAGCGCGGGATTGCCAAGTAAGGATCAGACGATTCAGTCTGCTTTGGTAGCTGTGTTTTCAGGGGTGGTCGCTACGGTTTTATTTTTTAAAGCTACAGATCAGGTTCGTGGAAATATGCAAAAGCTGGCGACAGTAGAAGCGACACAATCTCTGGAAGTGCTTTTTGCATTAATGGGAGAATTAATCTTTCTGTCTATTCCAATTCCATCTCCTTTATCATGGATCGGTATGTTCATCGTTATCTTCGGCATGATTCTGCACAGTTATGTTACACATGCTAAAAGCTTTATGTAACTTCAGGCATTAGAAAAAGACCGCAAAATAGATGCGGTCAGATTGTCGAGAAACCCCGTCTTTTTGAGACGCGGGTTCTTTTTCTTTACATAATAATGGTCTGGTATCTGGGAAAAACGGGGTGTTACCCCTGTTTCTCCAGGCGATCCAGGTGG
>NZ_JCBAIQ010000016.1:0-153187 GCF_059772165.1 Paenibacillus sp. TY11
CAGATCCGCCGCGGCGATTTCCGGGCGGCTGGCATCGGAGAGCGCGGCTTGCTCCTGCGCACTCCACAGCCGGTAGCATACGCCCGGCTGGAGGCGGCCCGCCCGTCCGCGCCGCTGATCGGCGGAGGCCTTGGACACTTTGACCGTGGTCAAACGGCTCATGCCGGTTCGCGCGGAAAATACAGACTCCCGCGATAGTCCGCTGTCGATCACCACCGTGATTCCGGCGATGGTCAAGCTAGACTCCGCAATCGAGGTGGCCAATACCACTTTTCGACTGCCCAAAGCCGATGGTCGTATTGCCTCATCTTGCTGCTCTAGCTTCATGCTGCCGTACAGCGGAATTACCTTGACGTGTGCTGGCAAATGCCTTGAAGCCAATTCTCGTTCCGTTCTATGAATTTCTCTAGCCCCTGGCAAAAACACCAGCAGATCGCCTTCATGAGCATGAAGCGCCTGTTCTATCGTCTCAGCCGTAAAGGACTCTAATGTAATTGATGAAGGCTTGGACATATGCATGGTTTCTACCGGAAATACAGTGCCGGGACATTCCAGCAATGGCGCATCCCCTAATAGTCTGCATACAGGCTCTGCCTCCAGGGTGGCAGACATGATCAATATCTTCAAATCCGGTCGCAGCAGCGCCTGGCTTTGCAGGGCAAGTGCCAATCCCAAATCTGCATGCAGGCTGCGTTCATGAAACTCATCAAAAATAATCAGGCCGACTCCCTCCAACGCCTGATCATGTTGCAACATCCGGGTCAGCACGCCCTCCGTAACCACTTCAATCCGCGTGTTTGGCCCTACTTTTGTATCCATACGAACCCGGTAACCCACGGTCTTCCCGGTGGGCTCTCCGAGCGCTTTTGCCATTTGCGCTGCTGCTGCACGCGCTGCCAAACGCCTCGGCTCCAGCATAATCATCTTTTGCCCTGCCAGCCACGGCTCATGCAGTAGCTCCAGAGGTGTTACCGTCGTTTTCCCCGCTCCCGGCTGTGCAATCAGTACCGCAGCCGAATGGGATTGCAGCGCATGTTTAAGCTCGGGGATCACTTGCATAATAGGCAGTTGTTTATCTGTCAATGAAATCTCTCCAATGATACGCTTGATGCGTAGAATCTAAGTTTTAATTCCTTTATTATTGTGAATTTTTCATTACCTGTAATTATCGAGCACTGAATAGAAAAGGTTAAGCTGCCCCTCTGGGACTTCTCTTCGGTCTGTCGTGCATAATTCTTCTAAATCTATTATACAGATATTTTAATTTCCCGTCTGGCCATCGCGGCTATGTAAGTTTCTTGTGTTAACTCCTATACCTGTCGGGATGCACTCGCGGCAAGATCGTTTTATAATATAGTTGATATGGATTGCTGAAGGACGGAACATAGAATCGAGGTCACTTTCGTATGGAATTACAGGTCCAACCCATCAGAGGACGATTTGCCCCAACACCATCGGGATGGATACACTTAGGAAACGCTCGTACTGCCTTATTATCCTGGCTGCACGTTCGTTCCCTGGGCGGAACCTATATTTTGCGCATGGAAGATATTGATATGACGCGAGCTCGCAGCCAGTTGGCGCAAGGGATTATGGAAGACTTGCGCTGGATCGGGCTGAATTGGGACGAAGGACCCGACGTAGGCGGTCCCTACGGCCCCTACACTCAAAGCCAGCGGCTGGAACGCTACCAGTCTGCATTGGAGAAACTACAGAGGCAAGATTTACTGTATCCTTGTTTTTGCAGTCGGGCCGACATTCTGGCCGCCGCCCATGCTCCACATGGACTGTCTGGTGAAGGGCCTGCGTATTCGGGGGCATGTCGTAACCTTAGCTCTCAAGATGTCGTAGCCAAAGCACAACATAAACTCCCTTCACTTCGCTTTAAAGTGCCGCAACATCCAGATGCCGTTATTTCGTTTCATGATCAGGTAGCAGGTCATGTGGCCTTTGGTGCGGCTGAGGGGGGCGATTTTATCGTCAAACGAGCCGACGGCATGTTTTCCTATCAGCTGGCTGTCGTTGTCGATGATGCGGATATGCATATGACCGACGTACTGCGCGGATATGATCTTCTCGATTCGACACCCCGTCAGCTATTGCTGTACCAAGCTCTAGGCTTGCAGCCGCCACGCTTCGCACACGTTCCCCTTGTTCTGGGCCCTGATGGACGAAGGCTGGCCAAGCGACATGGTGGCGTAGCACTCCGGGCCATGCGTCGACAAGGTATCTCACCGGAAGCGGTCATTGGCTGGCTCGCCTATTTTTCCGGGTTGCTGGATTCACCTGAGCCTGTGAAGGCTGTGGATTTAATCGATGACTTTCATTTGGACAAGCTGCCCAAAGAACCCGTCATTCTGACGAAACAATGCCTCACGAGATTATCTGCACTGCAACGGTAATGAGGTAAAGCACGGAGATTAAAGTGTACGGGCAGGGGCATCCGCCCTTTGCTCCTCTCGCTTCTATTCCTCCAGTCGCTTACGTATAGCGGACTCATATTCATAAAATACAGACGACGTATTCAGCCCTCTTTCCTCCAGCAGCATACGGAGACGAAGTGATTTTTCAGTCAGCCTGCGACTGATCCGTTGTTGCTCTCCTGCCTCATGACAAGCGTGAAGCAAATCACGTAGCTGAACACATTCCTTTTGTAACTGAAGTTCTTCCGGTAAAATGCCTGCATTCTTCAACAGCTTGTACGACATCCGCAGCTCCTCTGGAACATGTGACAAATCCTCGATCACCAGTGGCTTGCCCTCTCCCGGTAAATGATCAAACTCACCTTTGGCCATCGCCTCGGCAATCTTCTGCTCTGCCATTCTGGAGAACATCCCCATCGATCCTATCCACTCCTTGTATAAGCATCCTATGTACAATCTATTTTAAATAAACAAGGGGTCCATTGCCACTGTAGCCTACATATCATTAGGATGTCCTGTATCCATAAAGGAGAGAGGGGGTTATTCTTCGATCCCAAGCAATTGACATACTTGTACTCTATATTTTTTGGCCTTACGTGTTCCATGAATGAGATTGGACAAGCGGCTAGCAGGAATATGATAGGTATCACAAAATGTTCTCTGATCCATTTGCCTCTCGACTAGCTTTTCTTTGATTTTCCAACCAAAAGGGGGTTACAGGATTTCGTTTGTTCAACAACGTTATCACCTCTTCATAGTATAGGATTTAGGATTTAGGATTTAGGATTTAGGATTTAGGATTTAGGATTTAGAATTTTGATTGGGGTTTGGAGATTGGAGATTGGATTTCACGCTCTTCCTTTAGCAACATGTCATGAACTCATTTGCTAAGATTTCATTTTGTATATTTGGTATTGATTCAATAGTTCATCCAGTTTCATGGATTGTTCAATCACTTTGGGATGCGTTAAAAATCCGTATTTCTTCTGGACTTGGTACAGTCTTTTTCTGGCCCGTTCGACACGAAGTAAAGTCACACCTTGATTCATCAGCATGATTCCCCCTTCTGTGTCATATCCTAATGCAAAAACGTAAACTTTTGGATTTTTTGAAAATTGGCTCGACAAAAAAAGTGCTTCTGGAGCATTCCAGAGGCACTTTTTTGGCGTTTTATGTTTACTTGGTAAATGATAAGAAAACTCCTTCAAACTGAACTTAAAAGTTACCTATGCTCCACTGCGCAGTCGGATGGTGTTTCCCACCGCCACCGGATTTCCTAAAAAAAGTCCGATGAAGGTTAAAATTCGTGGCAAAAGCGACCGCTTTACTTGCACAGTAACATTCTACCTTCTTCGTTTTCCATATATATTTTATTTTATTCAACTTGGAATCAACACTGAGAAATGATTAATAACTATTAATAATAAAATAATCTTTCTTTTCGCCCTTCTCTAACTAAACTTTCATACTTTGTACACATTCTAAAGTCTGCAAATTGTTTGAACTGCTCAAATAATCTTATACAGCTAATGAAAAAGGCTTCTTTGTTAATGACTAATGATATAGATAAAACGTCTAGTAAGTATTTAAATCCATATGAGTAATTGCCTTTATTTAAGTAGTATTTAGCCAGTTCATATTTAAAACGCGTTGATTGTTCTGGAACCACTTGATGAGTGTACATATCAGCAGATGGTTGCTGTTGGGTGATCGAATCTATCTCCGTTTCGAACTGCTGAAGTATTTCATCCACATCAACTTGAAATCGGTTAGCCGCCACCATAATATTCAATAATTGAGTAACCATTTCTTTAGTGGTATTTGATGATACACTAATATATTCAACATAATTAGGAAGCACACTCATATCTCCGGACAATAGTTTATTTACATACGTATTACCTTCTGACCAATGTTTGTACAAGTTGACCCAGTGTTGAGTGTTCTCATCCGTCTCTATGACCCAATCCAAGTTTGCGTAGGCGTATGTATATTGTAGGGCTTGTTGATAATCACCTTGAGCTTCACAGACACTGGCGCACAGTAAATCAGCATAAGTAATGTATGCGAATAACGGACACTTTGTTTTCTTGCCAGAACCCTCTCGCTTCTTCTGCTGATGCTTCATCGAATATTGGATTTCCGCTTTATCTCTCATTTTTCGAGCTGTCGCATCAAGCCGATCCCATAAGCGCAAAGAACGATACACATTCGCTAAATCTTTTAGGGCATCAAGTTGATCTATTTCATCCAGTCGCTCCATGAAGGGTTCAAATAGCGTTGCTACCTTGAGATTTCGGCTTTGATCATCTCCAACTTGAATCGTGAATATACGATATTGGCAGGTGGCCAAGCGTTCAGAATGCTGATATTTCTCCACTTCTGCGACATTCTCATAGAGAGGCAGCGCAGCAGCATATCGTCCCTGTTCAAATAATGCTTCTGCAACATCAAATAGCCTGGATGCATACAGCGGATTATCCATGATATGTCCAACCATTCGACGGATTGCATCCAGCTTGTCCAGCTCCGCACAACGATACAATAATGGCTCGATTCGCCTAAAATTCGGAGAAAGCTCAATGATGTAATTTTCTATGTATAGATCGTAAAAATAGCCTTCTGGCAAATCCATAGCCGCAGTAATTCGGTCTAGCTGCTGTACGGAAACAGGACGATGCTGAGTAATCCAATTACTAAGCGTTCTTTGATGAACCCCTGAATATTCGGCAAATTGACTCAACGTCATATCATTTTGTTTTAGATAATCCTCAAACTCCGCTGAAATCGTAGGTGTATGCTTCAAGTCATAACCACCCTTCACATAAAAATTCCATTATTTTAAAAATAACCCTCTATTTTTCTCCATAATTAACCATCTGTCAATATATTATGCAACTAATGTTTATAACGAAAATTCAGCATAACTCACACATATTGAGACATATTGAACAAGCGACATCCTGAAATCATTGAATGGTTCCTAGTAAAAGGTTTCACAATGTTGACATGACGGATTCATTTCCCTATGTCATCACCAGCAAATGATAAAGAGGCCCCATGCAGAAACTCTGTTGGACCTTTTAATTACATGAAAAATCCCCTGATGTTGATGCAATCAAGGGATACATAGGTCATTTCTCTCGCTTTGATAATGCGAAGTTGATTATTTCTCCAATCACAATTCCTGTCAAAATTGCATAGATTCCCATAGCGCTCATCTGATATCCCAAAGCGTAAAATAACCCTATACCTATTGCGTAGCCCAACAAAATCGCTGCATAACGCTTTAATTTCAATCCACACACTCCATACAGAGTGCGACAACGATCGCAGTAAACGACACGGTGAATCATGGTGATTTCAATCCACGCACTCCATACAGAGTGCGACCAAGATGGTGGTTCCTATGGGATTTCCCGAGACCAAGATTTCAATCCACGCACTCATATAGAGTGCGACGAGAAAAGAGACGATGATTATAGTTACACGGTAAAATTTCAATCCACGCACTCATATAGAGTGCGACTAAAAAGAAAGAGCCGAAGACCGAGCCAATCATGCCGATTTCAATCCACGCACTCATATAGAGTGCGACGCACGCTACCCCACACATCAAACTCGCTTATGACAATTTCAATCCACGCACTCATATAGAGTGCGACAGCGAAAATGGGTCAAATGCCCCCTATTTAAGTAACATTCTAGCGTTACTTTGGCAAAAACGCATCTAATATTACCTCATCCTCTTGCGATCGTTTAAAATTTGTTCACATTCGATATAATTCGACAAAATCTGAGGTGCGAATCTCTCGGAGAATTCATGTGAGCTTCACATTCGCACCTGGACAGACTCGCTTTTTGTCTTAGCAACAAATACCTGCCTGGACTTATTTCACCTCTGCCAGTTCTGCCACCTGTGAAGGAGGAAGCGCACATTCGAATATATTTAATTCATCGATAGCGCATTTAAAAGCAGGGTTCCACCAGTTAACACCAAAGCTGAACGTTCTGGCTTTGGGTAAATACATCCGGAAATATCGACTACATTGATCAGAAAAATACCTTTATGTTTTCGAAAATCATAAAGGTATTTGTAAATATTTTATGAAGACGTTCGGCAAAAGTTGAGTTATTAACCCTGTTCATCATACCGGCTGCATTACCTGCATAAACCTTCCCATCCGTTCCAGCGCCTTCTCCAAATCGACGAACGAGGCTGCATATGAGCAGCGAATAAAGCCCTCTCCGCCTGATCCGAATACATGTCCCGGTACGACCGCCACCTTCGCTTCCTTCAGCATACGAAGTGCAAACTGCTCAGATGACATGCCACTAGAAGTAATTGAAGGGAAGGCATAGAAAGCCCCTTCAGGCTCATGACAAGCAAGCCCGATTGCATTCAAGCCGGCCACAAACAGCTTGCGACGTTCGTTGTAGCTCGCCATCATCTCATCCTTGGCAGCCAAGCCATGACGCAATGATTCCAGCGCGGCAATCTGTGCAATGGTGGGCGCACACATGGCTGTGTACTGGTGGATTTTCAGCATGCCGGCAATCAGCTCATGCGGACCGCACGCATAGCCTACCCGCCAGCCTGTCATCGCAAATGCTTTGGAAAAACCGCTGATGACAATCGTACGCTCCTTCATGCCCGGCAAAGAGGCGATACTGACATGCTTTCTCCCGTAAGTCAGTTCGGCATACACTTCATCCGAAATGACGACCAGATTATGTTTGATAATGAGCTCTGTAATCGGCAGCCAATCCTGCTTCGTCATAACTGTTCCAGTCGGATTACACGGATAATTGATCATTAAAGCCTTTGAATGAGGCGTAATTGCCGCTTGCAGCGCTTGCGGGGTCAGCTTGAACTGCTCCTCTGCCGTAGCCGCCACCTCTACAATTTTACCGCCATGCAGATGGGTAATGGGTTCATAGGCAATATAGCTTGGTGCCGGAATTAGCACCTCGTCACCCGGATCGATCACTGCTCGCAGCGCCAGGTCGACGGCTTCACTACTCCCCACCGTCACGATCATTTCCTGCTCGGGGTCATAGGAAAGCGCGAAGCTGCCGGAAAAATAAGCAGAGATCTCCTCCCGCAGCTCCATCAAGCCGGCATTCGAAGTATATTTCGTTTGCCCTTCACGCAATGCCTGAATGCAAGCTTCACGTACCTTTTCCGGTGTAACGAAATCAGGCTCTCCGACCCCAAGGGCGATTGTATCTCCGCCTGCTGCATTCAGATCAAAAAAAGCGCGAATTCCCGATGGCCGAATATCCCGTACGCGCGAGGATACAAACCACCCTGTACCCTTTTCACCAAACATATTACGCCATCCCCCATTCCTGTTTCCGCTCATGGAGCGAGCTGGTAATAATATGGTCCAGCAGCTGTGTAAAGGTTATACCCGCAGCTGCCGCACTCTTCGGAAGCAGGCTGTTGGCGGTCATTCCCGGTAATGTGTTCACTTCCAGCACGTAAGGCCTATCCTGACACAAAATCATATCGACCCTTGCATAGACCTTGCATTGCAGTAGCCGGTAGCTGGCCAGTGCCGTCTCGCGCACACGCTGCTCAATAACGGGGGGAAGCTTGATCACCTTCTCCTCAGCGCCGCCGACCTCATATTTCGCTTTGTAGTCGAACCACTTCGAACGAACGGAGCTAATGCTAATAATCGGCAATACCTCGCCATCCACGATCGAGCAGGTAATCTCCGTCCCTTTATAATAGGGCTCAATCAAGATCGCTTGATCCAAGCTGCAAGCCTCCTGAACAGCCGGCAGCAGCTCCTTCTCATTCTGTACAAGCTGGATGCCGATGCTTGATCCCCCCGTATTCGGCTTCACAATAATCGGGTAGCCCAAACGCTCCACCACCTGCGAATCATAATCGTTCATCCCCTGCCAGCAAAGGCCTGCAGGCGTATGCACACCCGCTGCATTCAGCAGCGTCTTGGACAACTGCTTATTCATGCATAAGCTGCTTGCCAGGACACCACTGCCTGTGTAGGGAATGCCCAGCGTCTCCAGCGCTCCCTGCACCGTGCCGTCCTCGCCATACTGACCATGCAGTGCCAGCAGCGCGATACCGATGCCTGCCTGCTGGACCTGCGCGATTAAATCCGCTCGCTGCTCGATCACCATTGGAACCACTTCATAACGACTGCGATCCAAATGATTGATCATCTCTTGACCTGTCTGTAGAGAAATCTCACGCTCAGAGGAAATACCGCCCATAATAACGCCAATTTTCATCATGACACCTCATTTTTCTTCAAAATCATTATGTGGTTACGGGTTGTTCTTCCGATCGCTGGTGCTTCTCCAGAACAATATTCCGTCTCTATAGCTCTTTTCAAATCATTATGCCTTAAGAAAGTTACGCGTCTGTTTGCCGATTATTTGAATACCCCGTTTGATATTTTCATCCGTTACTCGTGAAAACCCAAGCCGCAATGTATTCGTCCCTTCGCCTTCTTGAATAAAAAACTTGTCTCCCGGTGTAAATATGGCGCCCTGTTCTGTGCAAGCTTCTAGCAGCTGGCGTGTATTTACGCTTGTCGGGAAGGTAAGGAACAAATGCAAGCCCCCGTCACCAGACACCTGCGCCTCAGGAAGATGTGCTTCACAGCATGCCTTTGTCAACTCATATTTTCGCTTATACTCTGTACGTGCTTTTTTTACGTGTTTATCGAAATTTCCATTAAGCATATATTGGTATAAAATCGATTGATCGATTGTTGAGGTATGAATGGTGCGCGCACGCTTAATGCTTTCCAGAGTGTCAATCAGCGCTCGGTCTCCAAGCACCCAGCCTACTCGCAAGCCAGGGAACAGCACCTTGGAGAAGCTGCCAATATAGATTACTCCGTTCCCTTGCCCTGCTGTCGCTATTAATGGCGCAACATGCGCTCCCGAGTATCGCAGCTCCTCATTGAATCCATCCTCGATCACCGGAATCTGATAGCGCGTCATTAATTTCATAACGGCGCTGCGCTTTGCCGGCGACATGACGATGCCTGTCGGATTGTGATAGGAAGGAGTCAAATAGGCCAGATCGAAGCTATTCGTCTGCAGTACCGCTTCTAGCCGCTCCACATCAATACCGTCACGCTCCATCGGAATGCCGGTAATCTCAAATCCTTGCAACTTCAAATTTTTGATCGCTGTGTGATGGGTCGGATTTTCACAAATTGCCGCTCCGCGGCGTGCAGAAGGGCGTAAAGCCGACAGCACAATGTCAAAGCCTTCTGTAAACCCGCCTGTAATCAGCATATCTTTGCCGCTTATATCGACGCCCTTGTTCTCCATATAATGCATCAGGTAATCAATCAGCGGCTTGTAGCCCTTGGCATAGCCGTAGTTGAGCAGCACCTGCCCTTCGATTGCCATCCGGTCCATAAAAGCTCGCCTTACATCCCCCAGATCAAACAGCTGCTCATCCGGAGCGATGCTTGTGAACGAGATGGTTCCCTTTTGGGCACGAATGCCCTGCTTCATCATATCCAGGTCAACAGCTGATACAGCATACTCGTTCATTCTTGCCTTCCAGTCGATCTCCCAAGTGGCAGAGCCGTCAGATCCTCCGTTATCTACGGCCGACTGACCCACCATGGCGGCCACATAACTACCCTTTCCGGGAATCGCATACGTAAATCCGTCATCTTCCAAGCCTTCATAGGCTGCAATGACTGTATTGCGGCTCACCTTAAGCAGAACGCTCATTTCTCGTGTGGAGGGCAGCTTCTGATCCGCCTGAAGCGCCCCTTTTATAATTAAACGATTGACGTATTCTTTTACTTGTATCGAGACCGGGCGGTCACTGACGAGCTTGAAATCCTGGAACATCCTTCATCGCCTCCCCCTATAATGATGGCATACAAGACGAGTGAAAAAAAAGAACCACCGCACAGGATTTTTCATCCTTCGGTGGTTCTTCCACATTTTATCCCCTGTACACCCTCATATTCTTGCCTTATTCCCCCGCATTCCTTGGCCGGGCCCGCGGGGGTCAGTAGTTTCAAACCTTCACCAAATTATAACACGGTGAGGAGATTACATTGGGGAAAAGAAGAAAAAACAACTTACAATTAACGTTCAATATTCTGCCGGTCGACGAAAAAGCCACCCGCCTTGCGGTGGAGGAATATTTGGAGACAGTTCGGCAGTATCGTCAGATCGGTTCTGTTCGTCGGAAGCAGCAACCACTTAGGCGTATTCATATAGAGAACATCAATCTACAAATGCGATCAGCAAGCAGACAGAGGAAATCGCCACATACAACGTGGACAAGGAGGCAGAACTGGATGCGAAGTATATTAGGTGGGGTATGTAGAGAGGTTATATAGCCGAATTTATTGGTGTACGACTACTTATCTTTGTTTGTTTTCAGAATTGTGAAGAAGGATTCCGATTATGAGGACCAGTAAAATATAGGTAGTCTCATCACCTTTAATTATATTAATATTGAACAGAGATAGAATGAAAACTACGAGATAAAACACTATGAGACTGACAAGCATATATAGATAGACCATTTTTATTACCTCCAACTTATTTAAAGGTACCGGGCAAAGATTATCCCGGTACCTTTATTTTTTTGTGAATTATTTTAGTAAGTAAAATTGAATCTGTCTTGGTACTCTTGTTGTCCTGCTCCAGAGAAGTCTATGCTGAAATAGTTAAGTATCGCCAATGCCACACCAGGAATAGTCTTGTGAGCATAAGCAATTTCCACTGAGCCTGTTTGGCCAGTAATTGATTTAGGAGCTCTTACTTCTTGTCTTGCAAATCCATCTTGCGGATCTGGATATCCTAAAACATCTACCTCAAAGGAGTCACCTTCGTTTTGTTGTTTCTGTAGTTGGTTTTCGTACTGATAAAGGTGCGATCCGCTTCTCCAGTTATGGACACTATATGGAGAACGATAAGGAGTAACTTTACTTTGCCAAGCCATTGCCAATGTATCAGTGTAATAAGCCAAAGGACCTCTTTCCCAGTTATAAGAAGCATAAACATGGTAGGCATTTTCTTTACTGTTCGGAGATTCGAGTTTAAATGCATATCCGTACATTTTGAAGATTCCATCTTTTACATCTTGAGTAGAAATTTTATCAGATGGTGCAACTGTTTTGCCATTTTCATCTTTAATAACAACTTCAGGGTCTAACTCTTCAATTTTTATCTTAGTGCCACCGTTACTCGCAATGTCCTTTTTTAATTCCAATGGAGTGAACCCTAATTCTTCGTCAGTAAAGCCCATTTGTTTTAAATAACCGTCAATTTCCGATTCGCTTTTTGTACTAGCATCTTTAAAGGGTTCTAATCCGTGTGAGTCTGACTCTGCTGGATTTGCGGATATAGGGATGGAAAATCAAATAAGGAACACACCACAGCTTTCGAGCCACGGTGAATCAGGTCGGCCAATGTGTCGGCCTTTTTGATTTCTCAACAAAATCATTTCAGGAAAGACATGATTATGTCTACTACACAACCACGTTTCGCATTTTTGAGTAATGACGGCATCCCGCGCTTGCACGATGAGGAGCACGCCGCACAACATGGCAAACACGTGCAAACATCTTTAACTGATGATGAGAGCGGCTACCCGGTCGTTGAGGGCCAAGGCGATGTATATTATGCCCACGAGGATAAAGCCTACATCAAGGGCAACAAAGGTGACGGCCAACTCATCCCAACACCGCCAGTGCTCAAACAAATCGCAGCAGAGCTCCTGTAATTCAGCAATATCCAGAGTCACTTCCCGAGTTATTCCGGGGCTTTACGGCACGTGCAGGCGGCAAGGAACCAGTTAACCAGTGAAAACAATAACAGCCTGGTCAGAACCCTTGCGCGGTTCAATTCCGCAACGTGTCTTCTATTCATTTCATGGGAGCGGTACTTGTGAAATTTCAATCCACTCACTCACATAGAGTGCGACTCAACAGCATGCCGTTTACTCGCTTACCAGCAACATTTCAATCCACGCACTCATATAGAGTGCGACTACCGCTCAAGTCACTCCGAAGGGCAGTAGCAAGATTTCAATCCACGCACTCATATAGAGTGCGACTACCGCTCAAGTCACTCCGAAGGGCAGTAGCAAGATTTCAATCCACGCACTCATATAGAGTGCGACGCTCCACTTCATAGCCGATATAAAGCGCCCGGATAATATTTCAATCCACGCACTCATATAGAGTGCGACAGCGAAAATGCAGGAATTAATACCCTAATGATATCAATTCCATACATTTTCGAAAAAAACGATGCCAAAAAAGCTTGAATCAACCATTGACTTCTATCGAAGAAAACTGATTCGAATGCTTTTCGACAAATTTCGAGGTGCGAAGGATCCGGGGTTTTTATGTGAGCTTCACATTCGCACCGCAACCAAGATAATACACTCAGGATACCATAAAACTTTTCTCTGTCCCAGAGAATGCTCTATTTCTAAAACAATAACGACTCTGCCCCATCAATTACAATTTGTGCGCCAGTAATATGACGCGAATGATCAGAGGCCAAGAATGTCACCAAATCAGCTACCTGCTCGGGTTGACCCGGTCCATCAGCCAATGGTTGCCCTCCTTCGGGAAACTTGACGGGGATGGTAATCTGCTTTAACCTTTCCGATTTCTCCGTGGTTTCATCAATATTCGTCGAAATGGCACCCGGATAGATGACATTGACACGAATACGGAACTTGGCCAGCTCCAGCGCAGCCATTTTAGCAAAACCGGTTTGACCCGCCTTCGATGTGCTGTAGGCTGACATCCCAAAGCTGGTAAAGCGCTGATTTCCATTAATGGAGCTGGTAATGATAATACTGCCGCCACCGTTCTTTTTCAAATGTGGTATTGTATACTTCACCGTCAGGAAAGTACCATCCAGATTCGTGGACAATGTTTGCCGCCAATCCTCAAAGCTCAAATCCTCAATCGGTCCGACGACCCCGTTAATCCCCGCATTGGCAAAAATGATATGCAGTCCGCCAAATAATTCAACCGCTTCCAGAACTGCTTTTTCCACACGCACCGGATCGGCAATGTCCACGTCAAATGCCCGCGCTGACCCTTCTCGTAAGGCATTAATTTCTCTTTCTGTCTCCAAAATACGCTCATTACTTACGTCAAAAAGAGCGACATTTGCTCCTTCTCTGGCCATTTGAATGGCCGTTGCCTTGCCAATGCCAGAACCAGCCCCTGTGATCAGAGCAGTTTTGCCTTCAAAGCGCGCGCCTCCTGCATATGTGTAGCTCATATGTATCGCTCCCTTTCAGTAACCTGTATAATCACAAGATTACCCAAAAGGATATACTTTATAATCACCATTTTTGCGCATTTTTTGCTATTCTTTTGCGATATTTGTGAAAAGAACGATTTTTAAGCCAATTAGCGTATCTTTTCTTCTTCTACCTCGGTTGTATTCCATAAATATCTTAACAATTCATTCTTCTCTATGGGTTCATCAAAAAAAGGACGATATACAACCATCGGTATGGATGCATACGTCCTTTTGCTTATTCATTTACCACTGCAGCTCAATAAATGCAGCATCATCATCAAGTCCCCCGGTATGGGATGCATCCAGCAATACCTGTATCTGCTCATCAGGGACAGGCTCGCGAATGGGGTCCAAATCGGATAAACCGTCCGTATATACCTGTAATCTCATCGGCATATCTGCGGGGATGCTTCTTTCGTACCAATGAGGCTTACCTCCAATCGGCCCACGACTTGTAGACCAGCGCTCCGCTGTAGAGAAGGTATGATCGAACAGTTCGCTGATTTCCTCCGCACCGTTCCATAATCGCAAACGTGAATCCCCTTGCCAGGCAAGTCGGAGACGGCCACGGCTACCTCGCTTCGGCAGTTCGATTTTACCGCAAATATACATGGACTGGCTTCCCTGACGACGTTTATCTTCCAATACCGAACGCATTAAGCCTGATTCGTGATCCAGAGGCTGCCGCTCCAGTTCCTCTGCGGCTGTACCTGCCAAACGTTCAAGATACACCCTCAGTTGATCAGCAGACAGATCCTGCCTATGTTCCATCCAATCCAGTAAAGAAGAACCCAGATAGCGGGCTGCAAAATCTCCTCGGTAACTGAGCCCGACACCATCACACAAGACAAAACAACAGACGGATTTATGAATACGTACCGCGGCAAAATCCTGTCCGCTTTCCCCCATGCTGGCAGACTCGGCAGACCTTCCATAGCCATAACGACACATAAAACGACTGTGATGAGATGATAAAGGCTGATCGCCCGTCTGAGAGCTTATGTAAGCAAATTGCTGAGTCAGCCTTGCATTCATTCCCCTTTTTTTGCTCGCGGGGAGCAGGGACAGCAGTGGATTCATGCTTTTACCTCCTTACCGTACAGGCGTTGCGGCCGACATTTGAAACCCAATGGACACCAGTTCCGCACAGGTTCCAGGCAGCATCATAATAGCTCCTTCACCTAACTGATAATCTGCCTCAAACAGCATTTCCCGATAGCTTTCAGGGAGTACAGAAGACATATTACGCAATTTCACAGCATGTTCATCCTGCAACGACGTATTATGCGTCAGACCTTTCCAGCGACGGGGGTCCTGAATAGGCGTTTCCAGCAACCTGTCGGATAAAAATATATTTTCCACCAGTACATTGCCGTCCGGTACACTCATGCTCATAATGCGCTTCGCAATCGGTTCCGGATCATCGCCTGTAGAAACCCCATCTGTCATATGACAGACCAAAGGTGCAGGACAATCCTGCATCCCTGGTAACTCCGCCTGCAAAATACGTTCAGCTTGCAAAAAGGCTTTTGCTGAATCTGAGAACCGTTTGGGTGTCAAATCGGGTAACGAACCAATGGCCGCAATTTCATCAATTCCCTTGACACCATTCAGCAGGTCATACACATCGTCACTATAAGCCAAAATCGCAATCCGATAGCGCGCAGTTAGCCGATTTCCTTTGGTCGATCGGAAAACCATCTGTCGGATCGCCAGCGATATAGCTTCATATACAACGTCAATGCGTCGCCGCCCTTCCATCAGCATGTTCATCGACGCGCTGATGTCAATCAGGTAAATGATCAGGGCGGGAGTACGTTGTGAAGCTTGTATTGTATAATTCATGGTTTGTACATGCTCCCCTCAGTTACCTTCTATCTCCATCTGTTTTCTATCTATCACTCCGCCCATATATAAATATATGAAGTATTATATTTTAGGCAGTCTAAAATTCGTATCCCCTAAAAAGTTATAGATAGAGGAAGCCCGATATCCCACTTCACCTACCGAACGATAATAAGAAGGATTACTATCATATAGTGCTCTAAAACTCTTGGCAAAGCTCTTTGCCTTCGCTATGCTTCCACCTTCCTGAGAGGCATAAGCCTTGTTATACAGGGAAATGAGCTGGAGAACGTTCTCCTTGTTACGTGCATGCATCGACTCTTTTTGCTTTTGTTCCGCTTCAGCTGCTGCCTTACGAGCTGCCTCTTCCTGGGCGGCACGGGCTTCCTGCTCCTTTTTCAAAGCCAAGTATTTTTCATACTTTGCCTGTTGATCATACGCTTTTTGTAACGCCAGCTTGGCAGCCGCCTGCTTGTTTTGTTCCTTTTGGGCCAGATAGGCTTCATATTTAACCTGTTGAGCGATAAGGGCTTGTTGTTTCTTCTGCTCTTCCTGTTTCTTTTGGGCAGCAAGAGCCTGTTGTTTGACCTGCTGTTCAGCTTCCTGTCGTTGTTTCTCCGTCAGTACTTTTTGAGCGGCCTCCTGCTCGGCTGCCAGCTTTTCCTCGGCCGCCTTTGTGGCCTTCGCTGCCTCTTCCTGCTTGGCTGCCTCGATTTGCCGCTGATTGGACTGATCTGCAAGAATATTCACGGCTGGGATTCCAGCTGCCAATAGAACGACTGCGGCCGCAGTTGTCACGATAAACGCTTTGGAGCGATACCAGGCTCTTGATTTTTCAGGTTGCTCCGGCGTCTTGGGATTCAACTGCTCTTCCAGCCCTGTGATCGCAGCCGACACCTCCACATGCAAAGGACTGCCGTCTTCTACAAAATGATACAACGACCGGTATACTTCCAGCGCTGCAGCAGGTTTGTTTTGCTGCTCCAGATCACGTGCCTGTCGGAACAGCTTGTCCGTTACCCCACGCTGTCCCTGCTCCAGGGCGGCCTGATTTAGCAGTGCAGCCTGTTCAGCCTTGAGCGGTGCAGGTGCTGCCAAAGAGGATGCAGCTTCACCGGAAGAGCCGCCCATGACTACCGATTCTACGGTTTCTGTCGCCTCAGCCTCCGGCTCGATAGTCTCAACTGGAATTTCCTGCTCAGTAACCGCATTAAGTACAACCAGCCATTCGCCAAAGGTAGGGCAACTGCTTAAATCCTGACTATCCCAGGCACGGCTGAACAGTTCTACCACCTTGCTACCCCAACGGGATTCAAGCGATTTTCGTAAAATAAAATAACGTTCACAAGGTGTCTGCATTTCATGCTGATCAAAATAACTTTCGCCCCACGCTTTGTCGACCACCACACGGTCAGACCAGCCTAGCATTTCTCCAATAATAATAGCCCCTGCAAAACGGTCTGCATATGCGCTCCATAACCCGCTGTGGACGGTACGATGTGCGGCATACCCTGGCGAACCTGCCAATAAAGCGTCTGGACGATCCATTTTGGTACTATACATTTGCTCCACGTCCACCAATTCCACAGCTGACGTGCCTTCAGGCAGTTCCACTTCAGAAAAAAACGGAAGCATAACATTCGGCGCCGATAAGTCACAATGCGCCAATCCTTTTTGCTCCATAGCTGAACCGATCCCTGCCAGTGCTCTGGCTAAAGCCAGACTATCGGAAGCCTCAAGCTGACGCTGATCTGTGAGACAATCGAACCATGTCATACCATGAACCCATGGCATCAGCACCGCATACAGCAAATCAGGCTGCTCGGCGATCAGACTTCCGTTTCTTTCTGGAGTGAGCACATCACGCTTGCATACCTGCAAACCGGGAATATCCCCATATGTTTCCATATGCTCAGATTGATAAACCATAGCCGGAATACGGAACTTCGGAAAAAACACTTTAAGGGCTTTAGCCTCATGCGGCGCTCCGTTTTTGGCATTCAGCTGGTATACAATTCCCTGCCGCCCTGCTTGAGCATAGGCTAAACCGGGTGCAGCGGGATGTCGTCCAACCACATAAGCTGTGCCGTTTATGATCAATTCGTCTCCCGGATTCGGTTGAAAAGACATGAAACATCCCTCTCCTTACATCGTTCAATACGCTAGTTTTCCTCACCTTATTATATACATCTATGGATGGCAAGAAAACCGGGTATCCGAAGATCGCCCGGTTTTTCCTGAACATCCTGTGCCAAACCGTGAGGAATGGTTCACATATTGCTTCTTTATAGAGTGGTATATGATAAGTTGATGCCTATCAGGCAAGGCAACTTATTTCGTTTGGTCAACCGTACGGAATTTGTTAGCGATAGCCGTCAATTCTTGGCTGATGCTATTCAAAGTCGTTACGAAAGCTTGCATTTGTTTGCTAGCTTCCTGAAACTCTTGGAAGAAGCGTTGTTTAGTCATACCTTCCCATTGACCTTCCATACCTGAGATGGACTGGGTCAAACTGGAAACGATCTGCTGGCTTTGCTCACCACTTTGTTTAAATTGGTTAGCTACCTGATCAACCTGCTCTGGGGTAATTAAAATGCGTCCTGCCATTTTTTGCGTCCTCCTTGATGATAAAAAATGTTTTTGTTTTATCTGATTCAAATTGTACTATGGCTATTTAATTCCCTACAAAAGGCAAAGGACCTAATTGTAATAATCCCACTTTTTAACTATATAACAGCATCTAACAGTATAATCTTAATAAAATACCCACCTAATAAGTCCCATAAAACCGGGAAATGTGAAACGAATTCATGTGGATTTTACAGACGATCCAGATAGTCCCGGAACTATCCCAACTAAGCGACAGGCTGATCCCTTGCTATAGACGGATCAGTAAAAGACCAATCCTGCGGACTGCTAGAAGACGCCTGCTTCAGAATATCCTGATGCAGCGTTTCTACATCCGAAGACTGTACACCAGCAATGGCATGTACGACAGACTGCGGGTTTGAAATCAGACTGCTTCCTTCCGAAGCTTGCCCAGGCAGAATAGACGGTGATTGCTGATTCGACCAATCGAGCATCGTGACGGGTCGTCCCAATGGTTGGCTGGCAAATGACAGAATCGTTTGATAGTTGTGGTCAACAGACTGAAACTGCTCTGCCTTTCGGTTCAGTTGTGTACCTGATGTATGGAGGTAAGCATGGATCTGTTCCGACATCCGCTTGGCCTGCATCCAATGATTCAAGATCGCCTCGCGTGCAGATACATCCCAATCCAGCGATTGTAACGCCTGCTCCAAACCTGCTGTTAACTGTTGAATTTGCTCCGCCGCATGCTGTAGCTGCCCGCTAAGCCCCCGAAGCACATCCGGTTCAACTCGAATGCGCATATCCATCACCCTTCTTCTGTCACTTCTTCAGTCACTGCTGACTGTTTCAACCAATTCAATAATAAATCCACAAACTGATCTCTTGAAGCCATAGCTGCAATCAGCCAGTCTCCGTTACCATTAGAGCTCATCCGAAATATCCAGTTCATTGCAGGACACAGGACAAAGGCTGCCCGTTGTGATTCCCACTCCCTGCCGTTCCAGACCAGCAATTGCAATTCTCCCTCGGCTACACGGGAACTCAGAGACTGAGCCAGTCTTGCAGCCCCCTCTGCATCTCCGCTAGCCTCGGTCAGTTTACTGCTGATTAGAGACACACTCTCTCCAGCCGATTGCTCGTAAATTTTATTAAATGCCTGCTTGGAGAACATAAGTGCGGGGGATTCAGGCACAAGTCGATCTACCCAGCCCATTTTATCAATCAATGTTTCGCAAGCCTTTTCCACATTACCCAGATCGTACAGTCGATACTCATCGGGTTCATCAACGGATTTCACGAGCTCCACCACACGCTCGTTCGTGCAATGGAGATAGCCTTCAAACCGCTTACCTCCCCGTACATAGCGTATACGGCAAGCCCTGTTGGATAATCCCGCGATAGCGACTCTTGAAAAAACGGTAGGGGGCATTGCTAGCTCTTTGCCCTTATCTACCCGCTTTAGATAACCCTTTTCCAAAAGAGCAGCTTTTACCTGCTCCCACTCTTCCGCCAACTCCTCTGCTAGATAGCCCTTAAACGGATCTTCCACCCCAAGCAGTCTGTCAGAACCCAATACGCCTGCCAGAAAAAACAGTTCCTTCGCCTTGAGGGTTATTAACTTCTGCTTGGAAGCTTGAAACGTTAACATTATGAGCCACCTCCCTTCAAACTACAACATGCCATCGGTCACGAATTTTCGTTATCCAATCCTCACAGCTCTCTTGCTCTGAGAAGGGAATTGCCGCTTTTATCCTGGTAAATTTGCGCCGTACGTAGTATCCCTGCCCAGGGGGCAGGACTTTTAGTCCACCAGCAGCGGCGTTCGCTTCCGAATAAGGGATACGAAAGAACGATAAATCATTCGAATCCAGTGTTCCAAACAACATACCGCTTTGGCTTGCCTTGACATCATTAAACCAGTCCACACCAAAGGTAGGGAAATCAGATGGCACACCTGATAGCACGACATGCACATTGCGATCACGTCCCAACCGTACAATGGCGGAGAGCTGATCCTTTATCATAAAATCGTTCAGTTGCTTGCTCAACATATCCGCATCATCAATGACCAGGAGCAATTCGGGATCATTCCCCTCCTTGTTCCGCTGTTGAACGATATCATGCACTTGCTGTACCAGAGGTCCCATTTCTTCCTCGCTTTCGGCAGCTGCCTTGACATGAGGAAGATGCCGTAATCGCGATAGTCCCCCGCCTCCATAGCGTGTATCGATCGTATAGACTTCCAATTGCTCCGGTGATGTGTAATAAGCCAGCGATATAATCCAGCTCATTAGAAAAGAGGTTTTTCCACCTTCCATAGGACTACCAACGATAAAATTAGGCCCTTCTTTCAGATTCAGGAGAAAAGGCTCAAGATCGTCACTCTGTAGACCTACAGGTACTTCGTAAGGAAGCGCACTCGATGGTCCACTCGTCCGATCCCACTGCTGAAGCAGTTCCGACAGTGGAATCCGCTCGGGCAATGGGAGAATGGCTGGTGCGTGCTTGCCTTTCCATTCCTGCACAATGCCAGCGATATTGCGGCGTAGCTGTGCTGATCGTTCCGCCTCATCTTCTCCTGGTGAAGGCAACGCCGTCTGGAACTCCAGCGGAGGAACATGCCCTTTAACCAGAGCGCGGCCTGGAATTAACGGTCCTGGCGTTTTGGCCGGTCGTCCTACCGCATAATAATAGTCACTAGGGTCGGACATTTCAAAAGAAACAGCATTCGGTATGTTACTGCGGAATTTCTCAAACACATCGGTAATCCGGTTCGCTGTAATGATAAATGTGATACCTAGACTACCTCCTTCACGCAAAAGAGATTCCAGCAGTTCATTTTCATCCGGATAAGCATTACGGAAATTAAGGTATCCATCAATAACTACGACAATTTGCGGTACATCCTCGACGGCAGAACGTCGATAAGAGCTTATTGTTTTGACGCCAGCCTCGGAAAGCATTTCCTTGCGTATAGCCACCATCTTGAACAGATAACGGAACAACCGTTTGATCCGGTCATCCTCCTCAGCCATCATAACAGCACCAATTTGGGGAAGTTCCCCAAAGTCGCGCATCGTTCGCCCCATGTCAATGATATAACCGTTCCAATGATTCGCAGTAAAACGCTGAGCCGTGGACATCAGCAACGTATGCAAAAAGGTCGTTTTCCCCATGCCCGGCATTCCATACACAGCCCAATGACCATGATCCAGCGATGCATAAATCGGCTCTTGCCGCTGATTCGGCAAATCATCGACCAGACCGATAAGAGCCTTCAGCTCCAAAGATGATGATGTACTATCTATTTCTGTGCATGCAGGCAGATTAGTTAAATCCAGCAATTCAGGCAGCGGCGGAAGCCACGGTCCCTGAAGCCGTTCGATTCCTGCCTTAGCAGCCTCTTTTGCAATATAATCAATAAAAATTTGAAGCTGTTTAGGAGCTTCTTCTCCTTTTAAGCCTGAGCTTGCCCGTTCACCGCCCGTCAGTAGCGCTTCACGTTTCCCGTTCAGTCTCACTTCATGTACAGGTAGTGCAGAAGAAATATCGCTGTTGCCTATATACGGCGCACCGCTCCAGGCAAACTGCATCTCTTCAAACACCTCGTCGCTACCAACTTGAAAATATCCTCGTCCCGGTTTAGTAATCCAGGCGGCATTCGGTATTTTCAACATATCACGGCTATCACCTTCGCTTTGCACCCGTAAACAAATGCGGAACCTGGAGTTACTCCAGATCTTATCATCTACGACACCTGCGGGCTTTTGAGTCGCCAAAATCAGATGGACACCTAATGTCCGCCCAATCGCGGCAATACTGATTAGCTCGTCCATAAACTCTGGCTGATCCCGCTTTAATTGTGCAAATTCATCAATAATAATAACCAGATGAGGCAGCGGTTGTTCCTGCCGCTGCCGGAGTAGTCTGTAATATTCATCAATATGCTGTAAATTGCCTGCATCGTTCAATATCTTCTGTCGACGAACCAGTTCTGCTTTAAGAGATATTTTGGCACGTTCAATCAAATTATTGTCCAAGTTCGTGATCGTACCCACAACATGTGGCAAGTTAACGAACGTGTTGGACATGCCTCCACCCTTGTAATCAATCAGCATAAAAGCAAGATCATGCGGGTGAAACTCGGCAGCGAGCGAGGCTACGATGGACTGGATAACCTCACTCTTCCCTGAACCTGTCGTACCGGCGATCAAGCCATGGGGGCCATGTCCTTGACGCTCTATTTTATCATGAAGGTTAATCATAATCTTCTTGCCGCCTGCTCGCACGCCCATCGGCACAGGTAAGGTATCAGGATGGCGATTACGTCGCCACCGATCTGCCACGTCCAGTTCTTCCACACTCGCTACGCTCATCATATCAAACAGAGGCAGCACAGCGGGAATATCAGAAGCCGAGGAACGCTTCAAGCGAATAGGTGCCATGTACCGCGCCAATGCATCGGCTTCCTCTTTTGACAAACGATCCGGTTTGAAACTTTGCTGTTCAACCTCCGCCGATTCTGATTTGCGGGCATATACGCCCTGCTCCTTGGTAGCCTCCACAATCAGCTGACACTGCATCGGCAAAGCCTCTTTACGAGAAGCGAGCACGATCGTACACGCATCAATCGCTCGGCCGTCCTCCAGCAACAACGGCAGCAAAGGTTCTTCCTCAATCAGCTGGCTGTCAGATAAAACGACCACATAACACGGAACTTCCATCCCTTTGCCATGACGTTCATTGCGATTATTTTTACGGCGGTTCAGTCTGGCAAACAGAAAATCAGCTAATTGATGGGCGCTACTGCTGCGGTCTGACATCATCCTCTGGATTCTGTCATCATCCCACACATGTGGAAGCCAGCGCATCCAAGTCCATTCACTTTCCTCACGCTCATCATAGAAGGAAGCAATTTTCACTTCATCTGGCGAGTGACGAACCGTCACTTGTGCCAAGATCACTCTTAACGCAGCGAGGGTATGCTCCCGCTCTCCGACCAGTCCAACCACTTTGGATTGAAACAGCGGTAATGCAATGGAAGCAGCGTCTACCAGACGAAATTCTTCCTCCAGTTCATCCGCAGCTCCCAACAAGGGATCTCGGTCATAACCGTCCGGGCGTGGGATTTGCAGTTTAATATGAAAGGGAACTTGTCCAGTCCCAATACGCACTTGCAAAAAGTCCTCATCCTCCGGTGATCGTTCCCAAAGAGAACTGTTGCGGTTTTTGACGATTTGAGTGCATATTTGCGGGTCACCGTGAATTTCATATAATGTGCGAATTTGCTCCTCGCGTTTCATTTCAAGTTCTTCACGATGCTTTTGGAGCTGTTCCCGGTACATCCGGTCCCGTTCCTCCAGCTTGCGCTTGTATTCCTTCTTATTATTTAAATAGACGAAAAAAGGAATCGTATAAGATGTAAGCATCATGACCACAGTGACCATCTGGAACATCAAATAGTTACTGTTGCCCATCTTGCCTGTTTTGCTCATATATACGTAAAAGCCTATAGTCACCAACGTCATCATTAACGGAATAAGTATAGATATAATAGAAAAAGACGGCTTGCTCGGCTCAGCCGGAGGCCGTAAAATCTCCAGCTTCTCCTCTCGGAGCGCCGGCCTTAATCTCGGGGATCGCTGGTATAATACATTCAAGACAAAAGTCCCCCTTTTCGGTTACTATTTCATTTTACCAAGGTTTCATATAATTTCATGTGTGTATTTACCCATTTTTTTCACTTTGAAACAAAGAACGCCTTCCATATACAGGCGCTTCCTCCAGAGTTGTCGAAAAAGCGCGCTGAATACGCACAGTACAGCCTTCCCGCAAGCCTGCTCCTGTGAGTAGCTGGTCATCCTCCACCCTGAACCAAAGCCCTTCCGGGAACTTTGCTTCCATAATATATTGCATACCTTCCGCCGGAGGCTCACCAAAAATACGCACACCCAGCATCAGCTTTAAATGTTCCACCGAGTATTCATCAGCTACCTCGATGTCAAACCACTCTGTTTCCTGTCGTCCTGAAAGCACGGTCAGGATCATCTGTCATCCCTCCCGATCCTTAATATATACAGCAAATCTCACGCAAAAAGCCTATTTCTACGGAAATATGGCTATCGTAACTGTAGCATCCGCCTATTAGGCTGTCAATTTGTTACAAAATACCCACTCTCAAAATAATTCAGTGACTTTAGACATATTTTTATATATTAGTAGGGTCATTTGACTCAAAATAACGTATTTAATCGTATTTAATATGGGTGTATACGTCATTTTCTCGATTAGTTAGAACAAAATTCGATTGTTGCCCAGATTGTTGTGAACACTTTGTAAATTTTTCAGACCTTTATGTTTTTATAAGGTGTTTTTAAGGTAATTTTAAGAAACGGGCACTACAATAAAGCCATGAAATAACTCAGGTGAGGTGATTTTTGTGAGAACATTAATTACATTTCAAAACAAACGTATTCCCGTATACTTCAATCAAGAAAATAAGCAACCCGTACAAAAAACATTAAAACTTCTAAGTAACACTTTGGAGAATAAAATCTCCAGCGGCAAGCGTGCCCTTCAAAAATGTCTTAACTCTTTGATCAGTATAGAGATTGTCGGTTGTGAAGCCATCCTGCATAGCGTTAGTGAAAATGATTCATTGGCATTGTCCCTCTATTAAGAGGGACTTTTTTTTGTCCGCATTAGACACAAAAAAGAGAGGGGCATTCAGCACCCTCTCTATATCAGCGGCTTTGAAACATGATACATGTGACTTAACCGCAGCCTATGCATTTTGATCAGACCCTACTTATAGTATTCTGCGATAACCTTTTTTACCGCCTCGTTCCTTTTTCTGCGCCTTCTCAATTCGTATTCTAAACAGTTCTAGTAAATTAGCGCGTGTATGCTCTTCCCGGCAGTTGTCCAGCTTTTTCAAAATAAAACGGTCAATGGACATATGACTCAGGCTCCTTTACAGCAAGCTGCCCCTGCTTTTCAAGGGGATGATCAGGCTATCCATTTTTAACCATTCTGCCTGTTGTTTAAACATGTACGTTTCCTTATAGGATAAAGCAGACGGGATTACATACCCTTTAATTAGGGTAAATACATAAAGTTTCGAAAGTTTTATCACGTTAAGCTTGGAAGCTACGGACAAGGAGCGAGCAGAAACCATGAATAAACACATGATTACCAAAATAGGCTGGAACCTTTTATGTACGTCATTAATCCTAATTATGCTGGCTGCATGCAGCAGGGAGAAAGCCTCAACCCGAAGTATGGCCCAACATGAAGCTGAAGCGCGTGCCTACACCGTAACGGGTAATCCGAACCAAGGTGCATCATCACTTGATGAACGAGCTGCCAAGCATACACCTGTACATCAGCAAGGCAGCCGCTATGTCGAAATATCAGGTGACGTAAGTATAGATAACAATACCGTGAAGGTTACAGGACATTCCAACCTCCCGGCTGGAGCACGGATTAAAGGGAATCTTGCGGTCAGAAACTCCCTGTTAACTGGGTACACGGACGAGACAACCATCCAAAAGGACGGCAGTTTTGTACTCCGAGTGCAACGTCCCGGTATACAGGGCAGTATGGACCTGACTGTTCTGTTCCGTCCGGATGATCAAGACAATGACATACGAAATCTTTATGGCAGCGGTGGCGACAAATTGGAAGGGCCTTATGTATATCAATACGAAGAAAACGAACAGCTTTTGCAAGAAGTTCGGATTGGGGCTGAGTTTGATCCTGAACAAGACCGCAATACCCCTCTGGTTAAACCTGTCTGGAACAAACCAAAGGACTACGGTAGCCCTCAAGTGTGGATTAAGCCTGATGTGAAGCAAGAAGGAAAATATTATCATATATATGCGCGCAGCAATTTGCTGGAAGGGTCGGACGTTAAGCTCACGATTGATTTTCCGGGGCGATGGCAGTTTGGCTACGATGATCAAACCAAAGTCATGCCTGACGGTTCCTTCAGCATGAGGGTCAAAAAGCCGAGCCTTGCCAACCGCTACACCATGGTCATAAGCTTCGAACCGAACGAAGATATATGGGTCAACGCCAAACAAGCGTACGGTACACAGGGAGAACGTCTATCGGGATCGCTAGTCAAATCCGCAGACGACAAAGAGGGCTCCAAACGGATTGAAGCCCGTGTCCATATCCAACCCAAATCGTAATGAGACAGCACATAGCTTAAACTTACTGCCGTTCACCATGAAGTACACTTCACAGATACAGCCTATGACGCGGTGTCAACGTCTGAGTAGGTGCAGAATCCTATGTCGTCTAGCCGCTATGGCTGTATCGTGACCGGTGTGCCTATACTTACCTTCTCGTGAAGCTCCAGCACATCCTTATTCTGCATTCGAATGCAGCCATGTGACACCATCTTGCCAATGGACCATGGTTCGTTGGTGCCGTGAATGCCATAATGCGGCTTGGACAGCCCCATCCAGAACGCTCCGAAAGGGCCGCCGGGATTGGGCTGTTTGTTAATAATCGTAAATTGCCCATGCGGTGTCTGTGTAGCCAACTTACCAATACCGACTGGATAACTAAGAACGATCTGACTTCCATCTTTTAAATATAAACGACGATCCGATAAATCCACCACAATGCTGTAGTTCGGCATATTTTCACCCCTTTACACCATATGCCGACTACAACTTAGATTTTCTTATATTTTTACAAATGATGTTTCATTGCAGCTCGGCTTACCACTCCACATCACGTCGCCAGCCGCTTCGCTGATCCCTACGGCCCGGGGTTGTGCTTGAACGGCTATCCTTTCTGCGCCGGTCTGCTTCCTTGCGCGCCTGATATTCCAGTTCTCGCTGCATCTTGCGATAATTGTTAACCCTGGATTCCGACATTTCCCCCCTCTGTATAGCTTCCTCCACTGCACATCCAGCTTCGCCCTTATGCTTGCAATCAGCAAAACGACATTTCTGTGCCATTTCCGTAATATCGGCAAACGTATGAGCGACACCCGTAGAATCATCCCACAGGTTAAGCTCACGCATACCGGGTGTGTCCAGTAGAACAGCTTGCTTTGCGATGGGAAAAAGCTGTCGGTGAGTGGTCGTATGCCTGCCCCGGCTGTCTTCCTCCCTCACATCCTGCGTCAGTTGAACTTCAGCCCCAGAGAGCCAGTTCACTATCGTTGATTTGCCACTACCGGAAGAACCTGTTAAGGCAACCGTACAGCCAGGTTGAAGAAACGCCTCCAGTTGCTCTCTACCTTCGTTCTGCAAAGCAGAAATAACGATAACAGGCACACCGGGGGCAACCCCCTCCGCTTCTGCGATCCGCTCTTCGACATCGTCACAAAGGTCACTCTTACTCAACACGACAACCGGGTTTACCCCGCTATTCCAAGCCATAATTAAATACCGTTCCAGTCTGCGCATATTAAAATCATGATTCAGCGCATTAACAAGGAAAAGGGTATCCACATTTGTCGCGATCAGCTGCTCCTTCGTCTCAAAGCCCGCGGCCTGCCTAGATATTCGACTTTTGCGTGGCAAGACGGCATGAATTACTGCATCCGACACTTCATCCGGCGTGGTGATTGCCAGCCAGTCCCCTACAGCCGGCATTTCCGCCGGATCTACAATAGCATGCCGCAGCTTACCAGAAGCGGCTCCCCAGCGTTCTCCATCCATCGTAATAAGCTTCACCTTTTGTCCATAATCGGCAATCAAGCGGGCAGGACGTACCTGTGTATTTCCTACTCGTTCCTCAAAGCTTTGCTTCCATTGGTCCCAAAAACCGTTCCAGTAATCAGACCAACCGTATTCATGTATACTCATTGTTTTCCTCCTGAAATCATCGTGTAATTTTTTGATTGTAATGTGATTTGATAGTGTACATTTTTCTCCCCGCAAGCAAACAACGCAAAAAATCCGCAGGGAACCCCCTGCGGAGGGTATAGCTATGGCCGATAACAAGAAGCCTAACCATAAAAAATCCGCAGGGAATCACTCCCTGCGGATTTCGTTGGTTCTACTTTCCAACCAACTGCTAAGCCAAGACTATATATCTATACAGTCTTTAACCGTGCATTGTCCGTACGGGAGACAAGTCATTCTGCTGCTGAACCCATCCATTCATGTTCGTACGCATATAACATCGCCTCCTCCTAAAATTTCCTTTATCATACAAGTCCATCAATTGTCTGTCAAGGATGATGCGAAACTTTTTTAAAATCTTTGCAAGTTTCGTTTAACGCACCTGATCCCAGCGCGTCCACATCTCACGCGGGTTCAATTCGTACATTTCGCGTTCTCTGTACATAAACTGATGCATAATCAGCTCACGCCGAATCGTCGCAAAATCCTCATGGTATTGCTTGATCCACTCGTTTAGTTCACGTTCAGGATACATGCGGCCTGGCTCCAGCTTTTCTGCCAGCATCTGAAGTACGATCAATTTTTTCTTATACTGTGCAGGGATTTGGCGCAACTTGCCGTCCTTCGCAAAAAAATTGCGTAATACCGTCGTCTCCAGCGTCTCATTCAGCTCTGACATCTCTTCCTCTCCCTCTCCTTTTTCGAAAATAAAACGCACCGTCGCCTCGGCATGCTGCCGGATCAGCTCTGGATTCAGTGTAAAATACACCGTATTTTTATCCCGTCGTTCCTTAATTAACCCAGCCTCACGGAGTTTGGAAGCATGATGCGTAACAGTCGGTTGGGATAAATTCAGCTTTTTCGCCAAAGCTTGACCATGCATCTCCCCACGGGACAAAAGGAGTAATATACGCATACGCGTCGGATCAGCAAGCGCTTTATGATAATTGACCATTTTATCCAGTTGCATCGTTATTGCACCTCTTTTCACTACTACATACTTGCTGTGCAAGCGAATTCAATCACACTAAATAGATATGCATCTAATTATATGTTTGCTAAAATTATCTGTCAATCCTCCCTTTCCATCATCTCTTTCTGAAAACGGCTGGATATTGTGTACGCATTACGGTAGGATTATTATTTGAAAACTTCTCACATACCCGAGCAATTTGTATCAATCCAAAGAGCAGTTTTTAATCATCAAAATAATGCTAACCCTACAAAACTGGTGTAATAAACCAATACAACTGGAGGTTCTTCCAAATGCACGACGTAATCATTATTGGTGGCGGACCTTGCGGACTATCCGCTGCAATCGAATGCAGCCGCAGAGGTTTGCAAACCGTCATTATTGAAAAAAGCAACATCGTTCACTCCATTTTTCTGTATCCGACGAACATGCAGTTTTTCAGCACCGCCGAACTACTGGAAATCGGTGATGTTCCGTTCAGCACCCCTAATGATAAGCCTTTTCGTCATGAAGCACTGGCGTACTATCGTAAAGTAGCAACACACTATAACCTGAACATTCAGCATTATGAGGAGGCCCAGTCCATTCAACGCCAGGATGACGGTACATTTACCGTACATACCCTGAGCAAACGGGAAATAACCAAAACGTATTCGTCACGCTATGTCGTAGTGGCTACAGGATATTTTGATCATCCGAACTATTTGGGCATTCCCGGGGAACAATTGGATAAAGTCACTCACTATTTCAGCGAAGCCCATCCCTATACAGGAACCCGGGTCGCAGTCATCGGTGGCAGTAACTCTGCGGTAGATGCCGCGATGGAATTGGTACGGGTCGGGGCTACGATTGATATGGTATATCGTCGAACCGAGTTGTCCCAATACATCAAGCCGTGGGTTCGTCCACTGTTCGACAGTATGGTACAAAAAGGGAAGATCACGCTGCACTTAGGCGCACGCATTACCGAAATTCATCCAGACCATGTCGTAGTCACTCCGCTGGATACAGAAGCATTCCGGCTCGAAAATGATTTTGTGTTGGCATTGACCGGATTTCACCCGGAACGAAAACTACTGGAGTCTGTCGGCGTCCACATGGCTGAGGATCTGGACAAACCAGAATTTAATCCTTCCACGATGGAAACTAACATACCAGGTATATATGTCGCCGGGGTAATCGCTTCAGGCAGCAATGCCAATGAAGTGTTTATTGAAACAGGTCGCTGGCACGGGCGTCAAATCGCCGAACATATCCAAAGCTAAATGAACGAAGGAGAACATCTGTATGGATTACAGCTCACTTATCTTACTGGTACTGGCTGGTCTTGGAATTGTCAGTGGCAACTCTACCGTGACTATTGCCATGGTTGTATTACTGCTGCTGCGGGTAACCAGCTTTCATACTGCTTTTCCCTGGCTTGAAAAGTATGGCCTGACGATCGGAATTATTATTTTGACGATTGGGGTCATGACCCCGCTAGCCAGCGGTAAAATCAGCATCAATCAGGTAATGGAGTCCTTCCTGCACTGGAAATCGCTGCTCGCGATTGGTATAGGGATTCTGGTAGCCTATCTTGGCGGCCGCGGAGTAACTCTGATGTCTGGACAGCCCATTATTGTGACAGGTCTACTGATCGGGACTGTTATTGGCGTTGCCTTCTTTAAAGGAGTTCCTGTTGGACCTCTGATTGCTGCCGGACTGCTCTCTCTGTTAATCGGCCGCTCCTAAATTCCTTGGCTTATCCTTTTGTTGGCGCCAGCAAATACTATTGATAAAAAGCGTATTTGTCCAGCGCCAGACATAGGATTGAAAAGAGCCGTCCAACAAATATACGAATGAATGATAGCAATCTGCATGTCAGGCTGAATTCAGTCCCGCTTTGTGTTATACTCTTATCGCATAATTTGGTAAATGCAGGAGGCTTGACCGATGTCTCGACAATTTGTAACGGAAGCTGTAATGGTGGCTATATACGGCCAGCTGCTTACATCTCCCGCCCCTGTGGAATATATAGTGCCTTATACATCACTGCTAGAGCTATACGAATTCCAGGATAGCACGGAGCCTCTCATGGATAATCCTATGGACGATCAACATGTGAAGCGAAAGGTAAGCGAGCTGATCAGTTATTTTGAAGAACCGTTGAATCAGAAAAAAATTCGGCGTTCCCTTCAGATGCCTTGGGCCAAAAGCTTGCCTATTCTATTCGACGCCAATACATCACTCATTGTCATTAATGCTGTTGATACGGCGCATTACGGAGAATATTTTGATCCGATTGAGACCGAACTGGTGTTGACAGCTCAGCGTGAAGCATTACCCATTTTGACTGATCAATTGGACTGGATCCACCGCATTATTGAAGCTTCCGTACCTGTACATGTGTACGACATTGATGATTTTGATTTTGCAGTCGATGGTCCGATGCTTAACAACCCTTAACATACGGCATCCCCGCCTTAACCACAATAAAGCGGCGGAGCATCATGTGCAGGTTCATCTCCTGTAACACGATACTCCGCCGCTTTTCATGTCCATAAACAACTACTTGCACGCTATTTTTAACGTTGGAGCATTAAGCTTGTCCATCCTCAACATAGGTGTAAATAATGTCGTCATGTTCCTCCAAATATTTAACTTCCAGATGATGGCCCTTCAGATACCAATAATCCTGGTCCTCCATATAAAACGTAATGCCAGCCGCTTCATGCTGTAATACGGGGTGCTGCGGAGGCTCTACGGCAATTCCCAGAGAAAAGCCTGGATGCAACCCGCCGCCAGAACTATAGCGAACAAAAAAACGGATCGAATCTCCGCGATTCAAACCAAGCTCCTTAATGTACCACTGTGCCGCAGGTTCAGTTACCTGTATGCTCATGCGTTATGCTCATCTCCTTGTACAATGACGTCCTGCCAACTATATCATAGCATCTTTTATAATGACCACCAACCGTTCCAGCCAAGCGGGCTTCTTGGACAAGTCATATACATTTATTTGAAAAAGGTTTGACAATTCGCAAAAAAGGGTGATAAGATTCAACCATACGAGATCCATTTTGAAATTTATTACCAATTCGAACGGTTACTCATGTTAGAATGAACCCATTTTGAGGAAGAAAGGAGTGTTACCGGTGCTAAAATTTCCTATTGCATTTCACCCATATCTACAAACACAACAACTTCATACCGGAGCATCTCCACTGTTGCATCCTTCAGAATTGGGCCATTCACGTTGTATGGTTTAATACGAGTGGCTGCCTGCGTTTAAGCAGTTTTTCAGTGGTGAGTGTGCTGAAAATACCTGCGCGCCATATGATATTGAGATTTAAGGCATATCGTCTGCGGACGGTATGCCTTTTTTGCGCCTGCTGCCGGATGAAGCTCAAGGCAACAGCCGCTGTTGTTTTTTCAAAATGGTACACAACTCTCGAATGAGCTTGTCATGAAAGGATGGGATTCCTCTTGTTTTCGGTACTCAAAAATTTAAGTTGGTTTTTTAAAAGAGAACGAAGCCGATACTCCATTGGATTGTTTATGCTGATAGCCGTTGGTATTGTGGAGCTGGCTCCTCCTCGGCTGCTAGGTAGCGCCATTGATGAGATCGTGCGCGGTACGATTTCCTGGTCCTCCCTTTGGCGTTACATTTTTCTTATCTTAGGCCTTCTCGCCGTCATCTACTACGTTACGTACATATGGATGCACAAGCTGTTTGGTGGTGCTAATCTGGTGGAGCGCCTACTGCGCACACGCTTTATGAATCATCTGCTGCGGATGACCCCTCCATTTTTTGAACGCAATCGCACTGGCGATCTGATGGCTCGTGCCACGAACGATCTTCGCTCTGTAGCTAGTACAGCGGGCTTCGGCATGCTAACACTAACAGACTCTACGGTCTATCTGAGCGTTGTACTGGTTGCCATGGGCACCCTAATCAGTTGGAAATTGACACTGGCAGCTATCCTGCCCCTTCCTTTTATCGCGCTGGCAATGAGCATTTACGGTAAAGCCGTTCACGAGCGTTACACACTGGCACAAGATGCATTTGGTGATATGAACGATCAGGTGTTGGAGTCGGTGGCAGGTATACGGGTCATTCGCGCCTACGTGCAAGAGCGAATGGACGAAAAGCGTTTCGCTGATATTACCGATGATGTATTTCGTAAAAATCTGGCTGTCGCCCGGATGGATGCTCTCTTTGAACCGACGATTCGCTTATGCGTAGGACTTAGCTACGTCATCGGACTCGGTTATGGTATTTATCTGGTATTTCATAACGATATCACGCTAGGCGAACTGGTATCCTTTAACATGTATCTAGGAATGATGATTTGGCCGATGTTTGCCATTGGCGAGCTGATTAACATTATGCAGCGCGGTAGCGCTTCCCTGGACCGGGTTAATGAAACTCTCGATGTCCAGCCAGACGTTCAGGATGCAGCTCTACCTGTTCCAGTTGACCGCCCCGAATCCATCAGGATGAAAGACGTTACCTTCCGTTATCCTACCTCCACTATTGACAATCTGTCACATGTGAATCTGGAGCTAAAACGCGGAGAAACGCTAGGCGTCGTCGGTCGAACAGGCAGTGGGAAATCCACTCTACTCAAACAGCTACTGCATGAATATCCGACGGGCAGCGGTGATATTTTAATCTCCGGCACACGCCTGGAGGACATTGCAGTGGAACAATTACACAGCTGGATCGGCTACGTGCCGCAAGAGCAAATTTTGTTTTCCAAATCGGTGCGCGAGAACATTCAGTTCGGGAAACCTCGTGCAGATGATGACGACATCATGGAAGCTATACGTACTGCTGCCTTTGACCAGGATTTGGGTACCCTGTCCGATGGGCTGGATACACTGGTCGGAGAAAAAGGCATCGCCCTGTCAGGTGGCCAGAAGCAGCGTGTTTCGCTGGCACGCGCCTTTATCGGTGATCCGGATATTCTAGTGCTTGACGATGCACTATCTGCAGTAGATGCCCGGACGGAAGCACGGATTATTGACAATATCCGACGTAAGCGCTCGGGTAAAACAACCTTGATCTCCACCCACCGCCTCTCGGCTGTAGAACATGCAGACCGGATCGTCGTGCTGGAGCAAGGACGTATTATTGAGGAAGGAACCCATAGCGAGCTGCTTCAGGCTGACGGATGGTACCGGCAACAGTATGAACGGCAACAAGTGGAATCTGATCTGACCTCAGGGGAGGTATCCTAATGAAACCCAATATCGGCAAAAGGCTATTCCAGTACGCGCTGACGAGCAAAGCGGGTTTTATCGCCGCTCTCATCGCATTGGCTATCGGAGTAGCCGCCGAGCTGGCCGGTCCCTTCATCGCCAAAACGATGATCGACGACCATATGCTCGCTATTGAAAAACCATTTTATGAAACGACTAGTGTGGACGGCACTGTAAGTTATGCTGGAACCCACTTTAAGCGTGAAGATCGCTTTGAGGCCGGGGAGGCCAAAGGTCGCGAAGCGAGGATTTTACAAGTTGGGAAATCTTTCGTATTTGTCGATGGCTCGGTCCAAGTGGCTGACGGTAACCGCTCCTTTACGAACGGAACGCTGACCGTGACACGCGGTTCCGATACCTTTCGCTATGAAGCCAAGGCTCTGACAGCTGATGAGCTGTATAGCTTTTACAAACCGGAAATGCCCGGCATCTTTCAGCTGATTGGCTGGTATTGCTTCTTCTTGGTCATTTCGATTTTTGCTGAGTTCGGCAAAACATACTGGCTACAATCCTCGGCGAACAAGGTCATTCAAAAGCTTCGGCTTGATCTCTACGCGCACATCCAGCGGTTGCCAGTTTACTTTTTTGATAACTTGCCCGCAGGCAAGGTCGTATCCCGTGTTACGAATGACACTGAGGCAGTCAAAGATTTGTTTGTGGCTGTGCTCTCGAATTTCACTTCAGGGATTGTGACGATGGCAGGAGTATATGTTGCACTCTTTTTGCTGGACTTCAGACTGGGTCTTATCTCTCTGTTTATTGTACCGCTGCTGATCTTGTGGATTGTATTGTACCGCAAGGTCGCCACTCGTTATAATACGATCATTCGATCCAGACTCAGTGAGATTAATGCGATTATCAATGAATCTATTCAGGGGATGTCCATTATTCGCGTATTCCGGCACCAGAAACAAACGCAGCAAGAGTTTGAAGAACTGAATGATGACTATATGAAGCATCAGAATAAAATGCTGAATTTGAACGCCTTCACTTCACACAATTTAGTCAACGTGCTGAGAAATCTCGCCTTTGCCGTCGTGTTGTGGTATTTCGGATCTGAGGCGCTCGGCACTACAGGTAGTGCTGTATCACTAGGTGTATTGTATGCCTTCGTCGATGTGCTGGGAAGACTGTTCCAGCCTATGACGGGTATGGTCAACCAACTCGCCGTACTGGATACTTCCATCGTATCCTCAGGACGCGTATTTGAGTTGATGGACGAAACTGGAGAGCCAGTAACGGACGGCACTATGCCGCGCTACAAAGGCCAGGTAGAGTTTAACGACGTTTCCTTTGCCTACAAAAAGGATGATGTGCTTAAACATATTTCCTTTACAGCACAGCCCGGCCAAACCGTTGCCCTTGTCGGACATACCGGATCAGGTAAAAGTTCGATTATCAACCTGCTATTCCGGTTCTATGATCCGCAAAAAGGAACGATCACCATTGACGGGACATCTGTCAAAGACATTCCTAAACAATGGCTTCGCCATCATATGGGTATTGTTCTTCAAGATCCATATTTGTTCACAGGTACGGTAGCCTCCAATGTCAGTCTAGGAGACAGCCGAATCACGAGAGAACAGGTGAATAAAGCGCTGCATGACGTTGGAGCCGACAAACTGCTGGCCCATTTGCCGCAAGGATTTGATGAGCCCGTTATTGAAAAAGGCAGTACCTTATCAGCCGGGCAACGCCAGCTTATTTCCTTCGCTCGTGCACTAGCCTTTGATCCTGCAATTTTAATTCTGGATGAAGCTACAGCCAATATTGACACCGAAACGGAAGCGCTCATCCAATCCGCTCTCGAGGTACTCAAGAAGGGACGTACGACCTTTATCATTGCCCACCGGTTGTCCACCATTCGCAGTGCGGACCAAATTTTGGTGCTGCATCGAGGTGAAATTGTTGAACGGGGTAGTCATGACGAGCTTATGGCCCAAGGCGGTCGTTACTTCCAAATGTATCAGCTCCAGTCGGGAACGGTTGCAACAGAACCTTCTTCATCCTCTGCTACACCTCCTGCGCAAGATGGCTTGCTTACAGGCAAAGTCAGCATTTAAAGCTCGAATAGCCGTATTGCTTGGGGCTAACGATTAACATTTTGCATTAAAAAACCAGCAAGTCTCCTATACACATTGGAGACTTGCTGGTTTTATTTTTATATAGGACATGTGGCTTGTAATTTTATTTAGCTACAGATGTGCTTGTTCCTGTGGGCGGAAGCACTGTTCCATCTACCGCTTTGAGCGTAATCTTATACTTGCTGTCTACCAATGTACTTGTGTGGGTATCCGTAATGACCTGAATGTTCATTTCCCCCGGCTTTGGACTAGTCAACTTGTAGTAAATTACTGCATTCGTATTATCTACGTAGTCAATGTGATCCACTTCAATACCGTAACCTGGATTAGGTGCCTGCAAACGGGTGATTGTCACTTTGTTCTGCTGGTCATTCGCCTTCTCTATACTCATACTAATACCGTTTTGTTGAACCGGATCTGCAGGCTCAGCCGGATTTTCAGGAGTGGCTTCAACTGGTTTATGATTTTGCACAAATTCGGATGCATTATAGACCATTTCCGCTGCCTCCATCCGCGTTACTTTACGATCCGGATTAAAGTTGCTCTGTTCGTCCAATTTTGCAATTTTGGTCAACAGTAGGAATTGAACCGCTTCGCTTGATTCTTGGTCCAGTTTCTTGCCATCCGCTACATTAATGTACATACGGACGGTTGGATATTCTCCAGTTGCACTCACTGCTTTATACAGAATATTCGCGAATTGTTCTCTTGTCATACGGGTGCTCGGATCAATATCCGGTGACAAAGGGATTTGGTGTTGGGCTGCAATCCGATAGGACTGGGCATACCATGCGGAAGCCGGAATGTTTGCAAAGGAACCCGTTGTGAAATCAGGCATAACCTTAAGATCCATCGCACGAACAACCAAGTGTACTCCTTGTGCATACGTGAGTGTTTGATCTGGTGCAAACTTATCCTTGGTTATTCCTTGAATAATTCCTTTGCCCTGAAGCGAGTTTACGATCTTCTCCTGTTCAGCTCCCTTTATATCACGAAAAGCAGAAGCCGACGTAGCCACTGCCAATGAGCAGACGACAAGCAGGGCAGCTGTCACGCTTTTATTTTTTTTCATGAGATACACCTCCATGTTTCTTTGCTTCTATACTTACCGACGCAATAGAATCATCAAATGTTTCAAATATGCACAAATTGGTTGCAAAACAGCGGAATACCTGCGATTAGTGTAACCCGTCTAGCTCTTTTCTGCTCACAATCTTTATGTATGCACCTATCATTACAAAAGCATACACCGCGGGAAGCAGCAACGCCCAAATAACATCTTCCGTATGCATCTGATCCTGGTTCATCATTGCATTTACTATAAGATGCGCAGGGGGAAGAATCCATATCATCCAATGAACTCCGACGGGAAGCAACTCCGTCAGACGCGGTCCGGCAAGCGATGCAGTGAGCGCGATGATAACCAATGACAGGCTACGATTCATCTTCACTATAAAAATTCGCTGGCAAAATAGCGATAAGGACAACCCTAGTAATGCAAGCGATAAATGACCTGTAACACCAACGATCCATTGCAGCGTAGAAGGTACATGCTCAAACATTTTGAAAACTACCGGGTAAATCACTGCAACACCTGTCATAAAAACAAGCAGTATATACGCAGCTATTAACTCAGCGCTAAAATATATCCAGTGACGTCGAGTATGCTGAACTGATAGCTGCTTTTGTACCGGATGCTCGTGGTTCAATAGACTGATTCCCAGCCATGCGGAAGCAAAAAACAATAAAAGGGCAGTAACACTATAGCTGTCGGCTATAGTGCTGGGCTTGTAAGAATAGATCAGCATCATGGCAAATAAATAGATTACAACAGGCGGTACATAACGTCGTGAACGCGTATAGCTTTGCAATACGTAACGGATCGCAAAAATCATAAGGTCGTTCCCTCCCCCTCGCGTCCCCGACTTACAACAGCATTGGAAGCATCAGTTATATCATTGGACCACTTCGCGTCCTGATGTACGGAAACAATAGAGGCTCCTGACTGAATCAACTTCATCAACAGCCGATCTCCCGCCTCCTTCTCTACAGCCAAACGAATACGATCATGATGATTATCGACCATCCACTCCGTCTGCTCACTAGAGAGCAAGCTCTCTACCTCCGACGCCGAGATCCCTGTGCATACAATCTGTTGTATTGTGCGCAGTACATAATGCGGGTCGTATTGTGCCACAAGGCGCCCACACTCCAGAACAAGCACCTGCTGCGCTGCCTGCTGTACAAGCTGTGGCTCATGAGTGGAGGCCAATACTGTGATGCCCTGTTCCCTTAAATCGCCCAGAAGCTGAATTATCGTAATTTGCGTGTCCTCATCCACGCCACCAAGTGGCTCATCCAGCAACAATAACTCCGGTCTTCCCAAAAGTGCCTGTGCCAGGTTAACCTTTTGCAGCATCCCTTTGGAAAAACCACGCATGTCACGATCAGCGGCATGTATTAATGCAAATTGCTCCAGCCGAAAATCAATTTCTCGCCTCAATTCGTCCCGCTGCATCCCCTGCATGAAGCCCATATGCTGTAAATACTGCCGTGGTGTAAAATTCAGCTGCGGCAGCCGATCAGGCGCATAACCAATGGTTATCAAAGATTCTGGTCGCCATTCGATACTGCCAGAGCTGGGTCGCAGCAATCCCGCCAACAAAAGCAGCAGTGTGCTTTTGCCGGAAGCGTTTTTACCTACAATCGTAATCAAATTTCCCTGCTCAATAGCAAAAGTAACGTTATCCAAGGCTGCTACATTCTTGTATCGTTTACTTACATTACGCATTGTTGCAAGAATACTCACTTGTATCTCGCTCCCCTTTATTCGCTTTGTTTACATCCGATTAGGTGCTTTTAGGCCAAGAAGTTGCAGCGTGCATGCCAGAATATCCGCAGTTTGTTCTGCCAACTGAATACGCCACCGTCCACCATCGACAATCCGTTCCTTGGCGTAAAAACGGTTAAACGCCTGTGCCGTATCCAATGCAAATCTCGCAATAACCGAAGGCTCCAGTTGTCGAGCCGCACGTATCAGCTGTCCGTGATAGCGATCCAATTGCTTAAGCAGCGCCCAGCCTGCATCACCCAACATTTCATCCGATGCGTCATTCAAATCAGGAGAATGCCTATCCTGGGCAAGGGCGTTGTCACTAGAATTAGAATTAACATCAGCGCAAGCGTGAGCTTTCTCCAGAAGGCTGCGTATGCGCGCATGAGTATACTGCACATAAGGCCCAGTCTCGCCTTCAAAGGTCAGCGCCTCCTCCAACGAAAAATCCACTTCATTCAGACGGTTGTTTTTTAAATCACCAAAAATAATCGCCCCGATGCCAACGTCCTCGGCTATTGCCTGTTGTTCCTGTAAATCAGGGTTCTTCTGAGTAATGATGGCTTGAGCACGCGCTACAGCTTCATCCAGCACCTCCTCCAGCTTCACAACCTTGCCGCGTCTTGTGGACATTTTCTTACCTGCAAACCGCATTAATCCAAACGGCACATGCTCACATTGCTCCGCCCATGCCTCCCCTGCATGCTTCAGCACCGCAAACACCTGTTGGAAATGCAACTTCTGTTCCCCGCCAACGACGTACAGCAATCGATCAGCCTTCATCACCTCATGACGATAAATCGCTGTTGCCAGATCACGTGTCGGATAAATGGTGGTCCCATCCTTTTTCAGAATAAGACACGGCGGCAGCTGTTCGTCTTCCAGACGAACCACGAGCGCCCCATCACTTTCCTCCAGCAGTCCTTTTGCTCTTAATTGGGCGACAACTGCCTGCATCTTATCATTGTAAAAACTTTCTCCCAGCACATGGTCAAATGTAATGTTCAGACGCTGGTACATACGATCAAATTCACCCAGACTGACTTCAACAAAAAACTCCCATAGTCGCTGAGCCTCAGCGTCCCCATGCTCCAAACGTCGGAACCACTCGCGGCCTTCATCCTCCAAAGACGGGTCATGCTCAGCCTCCTGATGAAAACGCACATATAGCTTTAGCGATTCACCAATCGGATCATGTTGTAGCTGCTCCTCATTTCCCCATCTTTTATAGGCCGCAATTTGCTTGCCAAATTGTGTCCCCCAATCCCCTAGATGATTCACACTAATTGGAATATATCCGGTCTCACCAAGTATGCGATACAAGGCAGCACCGATAACAGTAGAGCGGAGATGACCGATACCAAACGGTTTGGCAATATTGGGCGAAGACATATCAATCACCACCCGCTGTCCGTGTCCGATATTGGGCTTGAGGAAATCAGCCTTGCTCAATTCAGCAAACATAAGCGGAATATGAACAGATCGATCCAGTATTATATTTACATAGGCACCCGATGCTGAAGCGGTTAAACCTTCTTCATGGCTTACTAGCTCCGCCAATTCCAGTGCAATTTGCTGTGGAGACTTTCGAAACTTTTTAGCCAGTACAAAACAGGGAAACGCCACATCTCCCCATTCAGGCTGTGGAGGCACCTCAAATAAAGATAAAACTTCTTTCTCCTCCAAGCCCGTATGGGCCAATATAGCTTGAGTAGCAATCAACAACATGTTTTTCTCTCTCCTTCTTCCATAGTATCTAACAAAAAAAGCCCCCGCCTCTTGAAATAATTCAAGAGACGAGAACTTCAATATCCCCGCGGTACCACTCTTCGTAAATCGGTTGTGCAGCTAAAGCCAACTTACACAAATCGCGATTTCACTCCAATGACTAATAACGGTGTCTGCCGGGCTGATCTACTAAAAGTTCTCCTCGTTGGATCAACCGTCTCCCGGGTGCGCTTCACATCGGATCTCATACCGGCTTCCACCTCTTCCGGCTCGCTGTAATGATACGACTCCGTTGCTACTCTCCCGTTCCATGACGTTAATTCCCATCATTATACAAACCTATTCAGTAGAAAGCAACCTTTTATTTCCTCTTCAGGCACTAGTTCATATATGTAATTACACTGCCACCAATTGGCGGCAGGCCTGAACGCAACGACGGCAGGCTTCTGCACAATGTTTGCAATGATCATGGGAATGCTTGCTGCATTCAGCAGCACATACCTCACAGGCTTTAGCGCATAGTTCACAGATTTGCTCGGCAAAATCCGTTCCGCGCTGCAGCATTTGAGCAGCAAACCCGCATATCTCTGCACATTCCCTACTCACTCGAATACATTCACGCAGCATAGCTAAATCATATTCCTTCAAACTCGCTACGTAACATACATTACAAGCGTTCATACATTCCAGGCAAGCATCTACGCATTGTTGGTATGAATGATTCATATTACATTACCTCCCAGTTGTTGACCCTGCTGTACTATTACCCACTGACCGTTGAGACTAATCATTTGATGTTCGCGCTTTCAACAAAATAAAACCAAAAAATCCCGACTTATGTAAGGAAGTGTACTATATTCCAACGTGCAAGCGCAAGGATATTAATCACATGGCTTTTTAGCCCCTGTTTCTGACTTGCATACGCTCAGTCATTCCTCTATTGTAAAAAGTGTATGTCTAACCATCGATCAAGGAGTGAACATTTCAATGAATATGTCTTCTGTAGAGGAGCATCGGCAGGAATCCCCGCAGCAGGTTAATTGCATGGTCGTGACCGTCTCTGACACACGCACCGTGGAAACAGATACTGGGGGACGACTGCTCATGGATCTACTGAGAAATAATGGATATGAGGTTGTTCGATATGTCATCGTCAAGGACGACTATGAAGGTATCCGGCAGTTAGTATCCGAAGCTGCGGCACAGGATGACATCGAGGCTGTACTTTTGACAGGCGGTACCGGTATTTCTCCACGTGATACAACATATGAAGCCGTGTCGTCTCTACTGGATAAGGAACTACCTGGATTTGGGGAAATCTTCCGTTATTTAAGCTTTGCCGAGGACATTGGTTCAGCAGCTATATTAAGCCGGGCTGTAGCTGGCACTGTGGGCCAGACAGCTGTATTTTCTATGCCTGGCTCACGCGGAGCCGTTCGTCTGGCAATGGAACGCATTATTGTCCCTGAGCTGCGACATGTTATGAGAGAAATTTATAAATAAGCTCCTATTTCCACACGACACAAAAAGGCACCCCATACATTCATGAGGTGCCTCTTCAAACTATTCCTTTTCTTCAACTTCGGGCTGCATGTAGCTGTCAATCAGCTTTTGCTTCAGCTCCCACACCTTTTCGCTAAGATTCACGCGATAAATTTCAGGGTTCAGCTTCCGCAAATATTCTGGCCAAAACAGTTTCAACTGTGAATTATGATAGGCACGAATTTCATCCAGCTCGGGAAGCTCATATACCTTCTGTCCGTTTACGAAAATAGGCTCAAGCATCGGTACGGCTTCGTAATTTTCTACATACTTTTTCATATACGGATGCAAGGGATTAAACAGCTTCAGACGCTTACCATTACGCGGACGCTCTTCATCCGGGAAAGAAATATAATCGGCTACGGCTCTCCCCTTCTTCTTATCCACAATGCGATATACATCCTTCTTGCCTGGTGTAGATACTTTTTCTGGGTTACCCGAAATCTTAATCGTCGGCAGCATTTCGCCATCCACTTCCCGCTCAACCAGCTTGTACACCCCGCCAAGTGAAGGTTGATCCGAAGCTGTAATAAGCTGTGTTCCTACACCCCATACATCAATACGTGCCCCTTGGGCTTTCAGATTGAAAATCGTATTTTCATCCAAATCATTGGAAGCTACAATTTGTACGTAATCCAAGCCTTCAGCATCGAGCATTTCCCGCGCCTGAATGGATAGATAAGCCAAATCACCGCTATCCAGACGGATTGCATTCATACGCTTGCCCTGACTCTCCAGCATCTTTGCTGTCCGAATCGCATGAGGAACACCGCTCTCCAACGTGTCAAAGGTATCTACCAGTAGCGTAACTTGATCTGGCAAAACCTTCGCATACACGTCAAACGCCTCCTGCTCTGTCATAAAGGTTTGCACCCACGAATGGGCATGTGTCCCCTTCGTCGGGATTCCAAAGTGCTCGCCTGCCAGCATATTAGAAGTCGCGTCAAAGCCTGCGACATAAGCTGCCCGGGCTCCCCAAATCGCCGCATCTGCTTCCTGCGCACGCCGTGTGCCAAATTCGAGCAGTGTATCGTCACTTGCCACTTGCTTGATGCGCGACGCCTTTGTCGCAATGAGTGTCTGATAGTTCATAAAATTTAGCAACGCCGTCTCGACAAGCTGCGTTTCCATAATCGTTCCTTCAACACGTACCAGAGGTTCGTTCGGAAAAACAAGTGCCCCTTCTTTCATCGAATGGACAGTTCCGCCAAACTTAAACTGGCGTAATGCCTCCATGAACATGGGATCATACTTCTCCTCCTGCTCTGACAGGTAGCGAATGTCCTCTTCTGTAAACCGCAAATTTGCAATGTAATTCACAATGCGTTCCAGACCAGCGAACACCGCGTATCCATTACCGAAGGGGAGCTTACGAAAATACGCCTCGAACACAGCTTTACGCTGGTGACTTCCGTTCACCCAATGGGCGTACATCATATTAATCTGATATTTATCTGTATGTAATGCGAGGCTCGTTGACTGCATCGTAATCATCCTCTCTGACTGTCCCCGGCTTTGTGGCGGCGTACCGCCTCATCTGCCCAGATTCAGCAATATCCGGTTCCATTTTGTTATCGGACATTGGTGCTCAATCGTTAAGTTATTTTACTTCTTCTGGCGTAAAACCGTATCCTCAGCCGACCGTACCGCGGCTCCAAGACCTCCCTCAAAATGACCCAAAGCCCAATCATGTCCAGCCTGATTAAAGCTCGCCACAGCGTCCTTGTACACGGTAATAGCAAAACCTTTGTTATAAGCATCTACAGCGGTATGCAGCACACATATATCTGTACACACACCCATCAGATGAACTTCCAGAATACCACGTTCACGCAGCCTGAGCTCCAGATCTGTGCCAGCAAAGGCACTGTACCGTGTTTTATCCAACCAATAGATAAGATCACTTTGTTGCTCATAGAGGCTATGGAGCTTGCCATACAATTGTCGTCCATTGGTTCCACGTATATTATGTGGAGGAAACAGCTTGCTCTCCGGGTGATAAAGGTCATTCTCTTCATGTAAATCCACAGCCATGACAACAAAGTCCCCTTGATCCACGTATGCCTGCGTAATTGCTGCGATCCGTTCATCCAACTCAATCGCAGGTTGTCCTACAGGCAAACTACCGTCCACAAAATCTTTCGTGTAATCAATAACAATCAGTGCCTTCATCGTACAGTCAGCTCCTTATCCTCAAAGTGAGATTGTACGTTCTATATCGTAGCCTATTCCATTAGACGTTACGTATAGATAGATAAACGCGGTACTCTGTCACTAAAACGGTACAACTGTGCCGGTCTTTGTGAATACTGGTTGGAACTGAGCGGTTTGCCGTTCTCATCACGCACCTCTTCCAGTATTCCCTGTCTGCTACGAGTCGATGTTATTTTGCGAATAAAGTTCGGCTCTTCGAAATCCGGTACAACGCTCTGAATCACCTGATACAATTCACCCAGTGTAAAATGTGGCGGTAAAAACTGCTTGGCTATCGTCGTCTGAAGCATCTGCAACTGAATTTTGCGATAAGCATCTACTATGATATCCCGGTGATCGAATGCCAGCTCCAATTCCTCCAACGCTTCGCGGATCGTGAATAGCCCGACCTCGGAAGCATCATCGGCCGCCTGACGCTGCTCCAACATCCATTCCTCTACCAGCGCAAAAAACGCATGCGATATGATCCACCCGCGCGGATCACGTCCCGGTCCACTATATACACCCAAATACTCCAGATGCCCGCCGTCCACACCCGTTTCCTCTAACAGCTCCCGTTTGGCCGCTCCATACATGGATTCATCTTCCTGACAAAACCCTCCAGGCAACGCCCAGCGTCCCGCAAACGGCCAACTGCGGCGCTTGATGAGCATCACTTTCAGCTCCCGAATCGGCAATGTCTTTGTTACCGTCTTACGTTCCCGCTTCGTTAAGGTAAACATAACGATATCCGCCGGGGCACCATCCGGGGTGCGGTATTTCTTAATGTTGTACGACGCCTTCTGCGCCTCTTCGTTTATACGATTGCTATCCATTGGCATCACCATATTATATCGTTTTGATAAATTCATTATGACATAATAAAAATTTTTGTCAAGCGTCAGGCCTTACCTGAATCACTTGCTTGTTTTCGTAATACTCGGAAGGTCGCTGTAGATGTAGAACCGAGTGTACCTTCGCTATCCCTTACTTCTGCCTCGGTGGTTATAGTGCGGCCTCCCTGATGAAGAATCCGCGCCTTGACCTCCAATCGTCCTTGCCTCATGGCTGACAAAAAATGAACATTCAGGTTCGTCGTTACACATGGATCCATATTTCGTGAAGCCATACTGACCATCCCCATCGCCTGATCCATCAATGAAGTGAGCACCCCCCCATGAACAATACCCATCACATTGGTATGCTGTTGTTTGGCCTCCAAAGCGATATGTACCTCGTTTGCATCAGCTGTAATCAGTTCACACCCTAAAAACTCCCAAAAAGTATTATTTTCGCCTTCTAGCATCTTACGCAACTTATCCATTCCCTTGCTTCCGTCCCTTCTATGTTGTCCCATTTCTCTTGATGTCTCATAAACATATGCGATGGCTAATTGCTTCCGAAAAAAAGGCGTGGAAGCTAAGCCTCCACACCATAAATCTCATTCTAGTCACTGCAATTAGAGGAGGAAGTGCTTTTTCCCTCTTCTACGTTGACCTTTTCAGCAACGGTATCACGGATGGCCATGATCACCATTTGCAGTAGCTCATTAATTTCCACCTGGCTCTGCTGAAACTCCGTTACAATTGGAATACCGTCAAGCTCCTCCTGTAGCTCCTGAAGTTCAGCCTCTATTTTGGCAATCATTTTTTGATTCTTCAAGGATTCAAATGCTACAATTTCCTTTTGCTTCTTCTTCATCGTTGCAATCAGTTGCTGGATGCGTTGATGATCCTGAATCTTTTCTTCTGCTTTCCGGAATACCTGTACTTCCTCACTGCTACTCAAAATACCCGCCAACTCTTTGGCTTTTGCCAATATCATATCGCGATTGACCAAATGATCATGCTGGCGCGCCGCCGATTGAAGTTCTGTTTGTTGCAACCGCTCCTCTGTCATTGTCCATCGCTCCTTTTCTCACTTAGACGGCCTTGCACACAGCCCTTTACTCAAACCGCATGCAATCCGCTAGACTATTCTTTTTATCCGTTAACCGCTACTGCCGTTTGAACCAGATCACCTTTGATGTAAAAGGTCATAGGCTCCGTTATTTTCACTTGAACAAAGGTACCAATCAGATCCTTAGAACCTTCAAAATGTACCAGCTTATTGGAACGGGTACGACCGGCAAGCACTTCGCTGTCATTTTTGCTCTCGCCTTCCACCAGCACTTCAACCACCTCGCCACGCAATCGACTATTAAAGCGAAGGCTGTTTTGGTTCACAGCAATGTTCAGACGCCGGAGACGCTCTTTTTTGACCGACATAGGCACATTATCTTCCATCGAAGCAGCTGGCGTACCTTCACGTGGTGAATAAATAAATGTGTAGGCAAAGTCATAGCCAACCTCGCGCACCAAAGATAGAGTATCTTCAAACTGCTCGTCTGTTTCGCCCGGGAAACCTACGATGATATCTGTTGTCAAAGAAACATGCGGAACAGCTTCTTTAATCTTCGCAGCCAGTTCCAGAACACGCTCACGGGTATATTTTCGGTTCATTTTCTTCAATATATCCGTATTACCGGATTGAACAGGCAGATGGATATGCTCCACCAAATTGCCACCCTTACCAAGCACTTCAACCAAATGGTCATCAAAATCACGTGGATGTGATGTCGTAAAACGTACACGCGGGATATTGATTTTGCGCATATCATCCATCAGATCCCCAAATCTGTAATTCAAATCTTTCAAATCCTTGCCATAAGCGTTAACATTCTGCCCCAGTAAGGTAATCTCTTTAAAACCTTGACGTGCCAAATCCCGTACTTCAGCGATAACATCCTCTGGACGACGGCTTCTTTCCTTACCACGTGTAAAGGGAACAATGCAATAGGTGCAAAATTTATCACAACCGTACATAATGTTCACCCAAGCCCGCATACCCTCGCGCTTCTTCGGCAAGTTTTCGATAATGTCGCCTTCCTTAGACCACACTTCGACCACCATTTCTTTGCTAAAGAGTGCTTCCTTGACGAGCTGAGGCAGACGATGAATATTATGGGTACCAAAAATCATATCGACAAAACCGTGTTTTTGCATAATCCGGTTAACGACATTCTCTTCTTGTGACATGCAGCCACATACGCCGAGCAGCAGTCCTGGCTTTTCTGTTTTAAGATGCTTGAGGTGACCCAGCTCGCCAAATACTTTATCCTCCGCATTTTCACGGATAGCACAAGTGTTCAGTAAAATGATGTCTGCTTCCTTCCGATCCTCGGTTGCCTGGTAGCCCATTTGCTCCAGCAAGCCTTTTATGGTTTCGGAATCATGCTCGTTCATTTGGCAACCGAATGTGTATACGATATAATGCTTGCCCTCACCGATATGCTTTAGCTCATCCGGGACTGCGTTATCATACAATACCTGTACATCCTCTTTACCGCGCTGCTTTTCTTTTCTATGGTTCGGCTCCGCCATAATGTTGATTTCACGTCCGCGAATACGGATCTTTTTGCTATGCTCATCTTCAGAAATAATCTTCGCATCCGAGAAATCAAAATATTTGGAGTAATCTTTTGTTTTCTTTTCCATTCCTTGGTCACTCCTTACACCATCTATTTCACGAACTAATTTGTGATTTTACTGTATCTTTAGGCATGGGTAAATTTATTTTAAGTTCTAAAAAACCTTTAAAAAAGGCATTACACTAAATTATAGCATGATTTATAGGCCATCGCCATAGACCAACCGCAGATACCATTGAGTGCAATTTGAACCAATGTTCTTTTTGTACATAAGTGAAGTATTTGTGAATTATATAGTATGTAAAAAGCCCGATTCTTTTGCAAGAATCGGACTCTTTAAGCCTTCCGGCATTTAAATACGTGTATATTAGTCTACGATTTCAGCGTTGTCACCGTTTTTCACACCGGCTCCGTTCGCTTCATCTGTATCAATGTGCATATCCAAAGCAAAAGAATCGGACACACGTGCAAGAACATTTTCAAATACAAGGCCACGTTCGCCGCCGACACGTACTTTCAGCAACTGCTTGTCCTTAATATCCCATTTAGCTGCATCAGATGTATGGAAATGAATATGGCGGGCTGCTACAATTACGCCTTCTTGCAGTTCCACTTCTCCTGCTGGTCCTTTTACCGTGATTCCTGGTGTACCATCAATGCTACCAGATTCGCGTACAGGTGCTTTTACACCAATAGCAAAGGAATCAGTGCGAGAGATTTCCAACTGGGAAGCGGGACGAGCGGGTCCCAAAATGCGAACCTTATCAAATTGGCCCTTAGAACCAATTACAGCTACCGTTTCATTTGCGGCAAATTGTCCTGGTTGGGACAAAGGTTTAAATTCAGTTAATTGATAGCCTGCTCCGAACAAAATTTCAATATGCTCTTGAGTCAGGTGAATATGACGGGCGGAAACGCCGACAGGTACGATTTTACTCATCGTGTGGTCACTCCTTTTTCTCTATACAATACTTTACACATCTATGCTATTATACGCCTATTTTGCCAAGAAAGAAAAGGAGAGCGCATAAAGTTCCCTTTTTCGCCCTAATCAGCCTTAAATATCGTCCATATAAATCGGATCAAACCGTCGTTTTAGCAAACAGGAGAAAGAATAGCATGATTTCAGCTACGATGAGATGAGAAGGAACAACAATAAATACATTAAGAATAAATAAGACACAGAGGATTCCAGTTAAGAAAAGAATGACTCTGAAGCTTGGTTTAAGATGACTTAGTCTGTACTGATGGAATACCAGTAAAACCGACAAAAAGTAAATAAAAACAGATGCAAAGGTAAAGCAAAGTACAAAGATATAAGCTACTTGTCCCAAAAACAAGAGCTGTATCGAAGCAGCTAGCATGCTAAGTGAAAGATAAATAAACAAATGACCATAAATAATAGTCTGTCCTGCTGTTTGTTTTGATTTATCTACGTGCTTTTCCACATTCTCAAAATATTGCCACCAGATTGCGATAACTAATACAAAAGCTAAAGCAGCAAATACAACGGAAGAGACCGTAAAATGATCGGATTGTAAAACAGAAAGCATACTTATCACTGATTCGCCAAGCAGGATTAAGGTGAACTGTGCAAAGCGCTCTAAAAGATGCTCCGTATGGATAGGTGTGATCACCAATTTTTTACGACCAACCAAAGGAACGAGGATATCAACAGCAATGCCGGTATATAAAATCAAATATCGAACCCAAGAGTCAAAGAAGAGGGAGAAACTAGAGATGACTATTCCGATCCACAAATAGGTTCCGAAAAAACGAGCTGTTTCCTGTTTATGAGCCGTTTCTTTGGGTGCCGAAAGTAAATATTGAACGACAGTCAAACCTCTTAAACCAATATAGCCAACAAGAAAAGATACATAATACGCATCAAAATCTATATTAAGGCTGGCGGTCATGATTAATACGGAAAACAATTGCATGATCATAAAGATTCGATGCGTTAGACTGTCTTGACCAAAACGATTATTGTAGACAGTTTGTCCCACCCATGCCCACCATATCGGAATAAAAATCAAAATAAATTTCCCTAGATGTTCCCATGAAATACTACCATGCTCAACATGTAGTAAAACATGAGTGGCCTTGGAGACAGCGGCTACGAACAATAAGTCATAAAAGAGTTCAAGCCAGGTAACCTTTTTTATCAACATTATGTAATGGAGCCTCCCTCTGATATGGCGGTGCAGCATGGTGACCCGTCAGGCTCGCTCCAACGTATGTCATATTTCGGCAAGCGTTAATTTAGCACCATGCAATTCTAAGATGCTCCAATTATTTCGTAATAGATCTCGCTTTGTCAAGGGTGTGCGTAGCCAAAAATAACTGCTATAAATAGCTATTTAAGAAGACATTTTGGAAGGCAGATTCGTTTGCAAATATTCCAGCGCATGTCCTCCCAGCCATCCCTTGACCAGCTCCTCAGGGTAATGCTTCAGCAGCAGATCTGCAAAAACCGGATATTTCCCCGAGTGCTCCAGCCCTTGCACATGGTGTTCGATACCGTCAAAATCAGACCCAAACATCAAATGTCGTTCGCCACCTAATGAACAAATATGCTCAATGTGCGGTAGCAGATCCTCAGAGGTTACCGTACCCTGCTCTTTGAGAAACATCGTGACGAAGGTCAAACCAATCCGTCCGTTACGGGCGATCAGTGCACGAATCTGTTCATCCCGTAGATTACGGGGATGAGCACATCTCGCGAAGGCATTCGAATGCGAGGCAATGGGTGGTAGAGCCGCCTCCTCCAGCACCTCCCAGAAGCCTTGTACGGACAAATGCGATACATCTAGCAGCAGGCCCAGGTCATTACAGCGATTGACCAAATCACGCCCCTTGCGAGTCAGGCCGCCACCTCTATGCTCCATAATGCCGTCAGCTGCCCAGTTCGCATAATTCCATGTCAGCCCGATCAACCGTATTCCCATGGCATAGCACAATTCCGCATAAAACGGATTCCCTTCCAGCGCATCTGCCCCCTCCAGTGAAAGCAACGCCCAAGGTGACCATGTATGATCCGTTCCATTACCATCCAAATGGGTTCGTTTTTCCGCCTGTTTCTCTTCTCCTGTCTGCTTTATTTGCTCCGCCTGATGCACAGCGGACGTATTTTTACGTATTGCCAAGTCTTCCCTCCACAGCAAAGGTCTCAACCCACCTGAGGTAGAGGTGACATGCTGCCTGAACAGCTCAATTTGACGAACCACATGCTCAAATTTGGGCGTGCCCAATACCTGTGAAATATATATAGCGAACGTTTGCAACCACACGTTGCCTTCTAGCAAACGCTCTTTTGTAACATCAAGCGATGGATGACTGAAATCTATCCGCGAATCGAGCTGCATTTTACATAACACATCACAGTGAAAGTCAACAACTGGCCAACTCGCTTTTAGCTTATCATTCATGCACTTTACCTCCATTTAAATTGATGCACCACCACAAATTTATTTTAAAAATCATAGAAGCAGACCCACAATGCAAAAAAGCCCGTTTACAAATCGTAAACAGGCTCAGGCCACTTCCATTTATTATCTTGGCTCTACAATCAGTTTGATCGCAGTCCGGTCTTCTCCATCAATAACAATGTCTGTAAAAGCAGGAATACAAATCAAATCCACTCCGCTTGGTGCGACAAATCCCCGGGCAATGGCTACCGCTTTAATGGCTTGGTTTAGTGCACCCGCTCCAATCGCCTGTAATTCTGCATTTCCGCGTTCACGCAGTACTCCTGCGAGTGCGCCTGCAACTGAATTGGGATTGGATTTTGCTGATACTTTTAATACATCCATAGTAAGTACCTCCCCTGGGAATGATGATGGTTTGATTCCACTATTAGATGTTATTCGAGGGCCAGCAAAAAATTCCTGCTTTTTGGTGACAGTTTTCCTTATTCTTTCCTTAAGTAACTCACAAAAAAGTTAATCCATCCGCCATTCATCTTCTTTAAGTCTGATTTTCTGAATTTTACGAGCTTTTCCATCATTATCATTCAGCTCTACGCTGATGGCATGAAAGTGCCATTTGCCCATGTCCACTTGAAAGCGTACCGGAAGCTGGGTCTGGAATTTCTGTAACACAGCCTCTTTCTGCATTCCAAGCACTCCCTCATAAGGACCTACCATTCCCGCATCTGTCTGATACGCAGTTCCTTGTGGCAATATCGTATCGTCATTACTCTGTACATGTGTGTGCGTACCTACCACGATTGATGCACGTCCATCCAAGTGCCAACCCATAGCGATTTTTTCCGAGGTTGCTTCGGCGTGAAAATCGACTAGGATATGCTTATGTTTTTTGCGCAGCTCATCTACAATTTCATCGGCTGCACGGAATGGACAGTCAATAGCTGGCAAAAAGGTTCTTCCTTGCAGATTAACAATTGCCAGCTCCTTACCTCCACCTTTTACAACTGTATAACCCCTGCCCGGTGTTCCTGGTGGAAAGTTAGCTGGACGGATGATCCGCGGCTCATCATCTATAAAATCAAATATTTCCTTGTTGTCCCATGTATGATTCCCCATCGTAATCCCATGAACGCCCCAATCAAAAAACTCTCTGGCGATGGCTGGGGTAATTCCTCTTCCCGAAGCCGCATTTTCTCCGTTGACGATAATAACATGCGGGTTATATTTTGATTTTAGCGAAGGAAGATTCTCCCTCAGTGCCTTTCTGCCTACACTGCCGACGATGTCTCCAATAAATAATACGTTGATAGAAAGCCCTCCCTAGTCTGCCTTACATAATGAAAAGTGGCCCTACAAGCAGCGGCCACTTTTCATTGAAATGCTTTTATTTTGCGTATTCTACCGCACGGGTCTCGCGAATGACGGTAACCTTGATATGACCCGGATAGTCCAGTTCATTCTCAATCGTTTTCGTAATATCGCGGGCCAGTCGGAATGCTTCCGCATCATCAATTTTCTCTGGCTGTACCATGACACGAACTTCGCGTCCGGCTTGAATCGCGTATGATTTTTCAACGCCTTCAAAAGATTCGGAGATGCGTTCCAGCTTCTCAAGACGACGGATGTACGTCTCTAGCGTTTCACGCCGCGCTCCCGGTCTTGCTGCTGACAGGGCATCTGCCGCCCCAACCAGCATGGCGATCACTGAAGTCGCTTCGCAGTCGCCGTGATGTGAAGCAATACTGTTGATGACGACCGGGTGTTCCTTGTACTTCTTCGCCAGTTCCACGCCAATTTCAACGTGTGATCCTTCCACTTCGTGATCTAGCGCCTTCCCGATGTCATGCAGCAAGCCTGCCCGTCTTGCCAGTACAACGTCCTCGCCCAGTTCCCCGGCCATCAGACCTGTCAAGTATGCAACTTCCATCGAGTGCTTCAATACGTTCTGTCCGTAACTCGTACGGAACTTGAGACGTCCCAAGATCTTAATCAAATCCGGATGCAAGCTATGCACACCCACCTCAAAGGTGGCTTGTTCACCATACTCACGGATTCGTTCGTCCACCTCTTTACGGGATTTTTCCACCATCTCTTCAATACGAGCCGGATGTATCCGACCGTCCGCTACGAGCTTCTCAAGCGCAGTACGCGCAATCTCTCTACGAATCGGATCAAATCCGGACAATATAACAGCTTCCGGCGTATCATCAATAATGAGGTCAATTCCTGTAAGGGTTTCAAGTGCACGGATATTACGGCCTTCACGCCCGATAATCCGGCCTTTCATTTCTTCGTTCGGCAACGTAACAACAGAAACCGTCGTTTCTGCTACATGATCTGCCGCACAACGTTGGATGGCCAGTGTGATGATTTCACGAGACTTTTTGTCCGCTTCTTCTTTGGCCTGTTGTTCAATTTCCTTAATCATCTGAGCTGTTTCATGACGAACTTCCTGTTCTACGTTGGTCAGAATAATACTTCTTGCATCCTCCATCGTCAGATTGGAAATACGCTCCAACTCAGTTACCTGGCTCTTGTAAATCAAATCAATTTGCTGCTGGGTTTCATCGATTCGTTTCTCTTTGTTGGCCACTTGTTCTTCTTTGCGTTCCAGCGATTCCAATTTTTTATCCAGCGATTCTTCTTTTTGCAGCAATCTTCGTTCCTGTCGTTGAATTTCATTGCGACGTTCACGAGTTTCTTTTTCAGCTTCGGCACGGATGCGATGGATTTCATCTTTCGCTTCCAATACCGTTTCCTTCTTCAGCGCTTCTGCCTCTTTTTTCGCGTTCTCCACGATTTGCGCGGCAGCTTCTTCCGCACTGGAGATCTTAGCTTCTGCAATAGATTTGCGAATAAAATAACCAATCCCGAACCCAAAGAATAACGCGGCTACAGCAACGAGAACGAACCAGATCGCAGTCATCATACTGTTCACCTCCCCGTTGGTTCCTCCAAGGCATTCCTTGGGACTTTTTGCAATTGTCACATTTACTTTGATCGTCAAACTAAGATAACGACACAAGGTCGTTTCATTTCATATGCACATGCTCTCACATGTACAATTCCGCCTGGCATAGCGGCATCACTTGTTATTTGGCGATGAGAACTCACCCATGGATTCCGCTTTTTTGGAAGGAAAAAGGGCGTTCCACAAGTATCGTTTCATATATATTTTATTATTTGACAAATGGCATTGTCAAGGGAATGCAAACATTAGTAGACTACCGTGCAGCTTTCCATGTAATAACCGGCTCATCCTGTCCGTTCATACTAGCCAAAGGTTCAGCAGCCGTTTGGCAACTATTCCTCCCACTGCAATAATTCCTCGTCATCGGAAGCCGCCTCATGCTCGGTCGCAGTAAGATGATTGACCACGCGGCGTGTCATATCCCCCGAATATCCGCGTCTCATGAGGAAAGGGAAGGTTTTCCTTTTTTTCTCCATTATATCACCACGTATCTGATTCCATTTCTTACGACCGACCATCAAAGCGCTCTCCCACTCCTCATTGTCGGTGATCTCACCTAACGCTTCCCCGATAGAGGCTTTAGAGATGCCCTTCTGACGAAGTTCTTGCCTAACCCACATCTTCCCCTTACGTTGGCTTGTTATGCGCTGCCTTGCCCACTGGCGGGCGTATAAATCATCATCCACGAGTTGCTCCCTTTGCAGTCGGACCAGTACTTCGTCAATAACAGACTGATCCAGTTCCTTTTGCACCAAACGCTGGGCAATTTCCTGACGTGTGCGAGGCTTTCGCCCCAAATAGCGAAGCGCAAGTACATAAGCCTGTTGCTTTTCATCTGCCAGAACGATGTCTTCCAGTTCTTTTTTGACGAATGACGTTCCTTTGAACATATTGTACTTGATCATTACATCTTCCAATACAGACAGTGAATACGGGCCAAAATGAATGATATACCTTCCACGTTTGCGTCCCTGTCCCTGCTCTACCCTAGTAATCATCAATTCCTCATGATCCGGAAAAAGAGAGATCCCTTGCTGCTTATTTTCTTCCGAAGTGTATTCATCTTCATCGTCCAACTGCAATATGTTTCCCTCACTTTGAAATTCACGAAAGCAGTCTCTGATCACCTGCTACGCAAAAGTTAGATTCCGCTGACAAAGCAGACTTTAATTGATGCAAAAATGCCCTGCACAACTGTGCAGGGCATCAGAATCATGCTATTCAAACGGACTGTGCCATAACCCTGGCTCCAGTACACACACCAGGATTCACCAAGCTTTATTCAAGCTCCAATAATTCCTGTTCTTCCTTGGCTTGCTGTGCCAACTCTTCTTCTGTAGGCGGAGCAACCGTTGTAATCAAATTGCTGGCCACCCGAATTTTTTGTTCGATTGTACTGGCAATGTTCGGATTTTCCTTCAAAAATTGCTTTGCATTCTCACGTCCCTGACCAAGGCGCTCACCTTCGTAGGAATACCAGGCTCCGCTCTTGTCGACAATGTCGTGCTCCGTACCGATATCAATCAAGCTACCTTCTTTGGAAATGCCTTCACCGTACATAATATCCACTTCAGCCTGACGGAAAGGAGGGGCAACTTTGTTTTTCACGACTTTAATACGTGTGCGGTTACCCACAATGTCGTTACCCATTTTCAAGCTTTCAATACGACGAACATCCAAACGTACCGTAGAGTAAAACTTCAAGGCACGTCCACCTGGTGTTGTTTCAGGGTTACCGAACATAACACCCACTTTTTCACGCAGCTGGTTAATAAAAATAGCAATGGTTTTCGATTTATTAATGGCTCCAGACAGCTTACGCAATGCCTGCGACATCAAACGTGCTTGAAGACCGACGTGGGAATCTCCCATTTCGCCTTCAATCTCTGCCTTCGGCACAAGTGCCGCTACGGAGTCAACAACTACAATGTCTACTGCTCCACTACGTACAAGGGCTTCCGCAATCTCAAGCGCCTGCTCTCCTGTATCTGGTTGCGATAGTAACAACTCATCAATATTGACACCCAGCTTGCTTGCATACGACGGATCAAGCGCATGCTCGGCGTCGATAAAGGCGGCTTGTCCGCCTGTTTTTTGCACCTCTGCGATAGCGTGAAGAGCTACTGTCGTTTTACCGGATGATTCCGGTCCGTATATTTCAATAACCCGGCCTCTTGGAAAGCCGCCCGTTCCTAACGCAATATCCAAAGCAATCGAACCACTGGGGATCGTTTCCACTTGCATGTGGGTAGACTCACCCAACTTCATAATGGAACCTTTACCAAATTGCTTTTCTATTTGACGGAGCGCCATATCCAGCGCAGCACGACGATCTGACAATAAACTCACATCCTTCATTATTTGTACTTTAATAATACCTTGTTTTGACACGCTTGCCAAGCATTTTTTCGAACATACATTCGTTTTTTTGTTCGCACAGCTCTCTTCTATAATTATACCTGTCTCTTAAAACAAAAAAAGAACCGCTAGCAAAAGGCTTTGCAACGGTTCTTCCGATAAGATGATTATATCATGAATATCTATCTAAAACAACTCTACGACCCACACTGTAATAGATAGTTAAGAGAGCTTCTCGTTCTCTACCAGTCTGCGCCACAATCTGTACAGGATTGCTTTGACTGATCGCAGACGGATTGTTTCACGGTTACCACTCAGTCTCAGCTCATGTACTTCCGTTTCCTTGTCGCGCTCAGCAATGCCAATATACACCAGACCGACTGGCTTCCGTTCGGAATATCCAGGTCCAGCTACACCAGTAACTGAAAGTCCAAAATCGCTGTCCATGATCATTCTCGCCTGCTCTGCAAGCACAAGGGCTACTTCCTCACTCACTGCACCTGGCGCATGATCCCCTTCCAAATAATCTTGAGGCACGTTGAGCAATTTCATCTTCATTTCATTGGAATAACACACGATGCCACCTTGAAACATAACAGCACTGCCCGGTATGGAAGTGATGTGTTCCATCAGCATTCCACCTGTACAGCTTTCCGCCGCACTCACAGTGAGTCCGCGTTTGACCATTAGATCTACGATAACCTTCTCCAGCGTAACATCCTCGCTTGCATACATATATTCGGAAAGTCGCTGCTGAATTTCTACTTCCGTAGCCGTCAGCTTAATTAAAGCTTCACTCTCGCTGGTCGCCTTGGTGGATATACGGATCGTGACTTCCCCTTCCTTGGCATAAGGAGCAATTGTGGGGTCCGTCTGGGATTGGATCAGATCTAACAATCGAGTTTCAAGAGCTGACTCACCGATCCCTGCGAATTTTAGCATTTTCGAATAGATCGGCATCTCCTCACCGCTCAATGCCTGCTGAAGCAACCAAGGCTTTGCATGGTTTGCAAACATGGGTTTAAGCTCCTTAGGCGGTCCAGGCAAAACTACATAAAATTTACCATCCTGTGCAATTGCGTCGCCCACAGCTAGCCCTGTCTCATTTTCAAGCGGAGTAGCGCCTTCAATAGAAAGCGCCTGCCGGCGGTTATTCTCGGTCATTTCTACCCCGCGGTTACGGAAAAACTGATCTAGCTTGTCCATTGCAAGACGATCTATGTGCAATTTTCTCCCAAGTACTGCCGCTATCGCATCTTTTGTCAAATCATCCTGAGTCGGTCCCAGACCGCCGGAAAACAAAATAATATCCGCACGCTTCTGAGCAAGTCGTACCGCTTCCTGAAGTCGATCCATGTTATCGCCGACTACAGTCTGAAAATATACATCGATTCCGATTGTAGCCAACTCTTGTGACAAATATTGAGCATTTGTGTTCACTATTTGTCCAAGCAATAACTCTGTTCCTACTGCAATTATTTCAGCTTTCATCTATTCTTCCTCCTGTACTGCGAATATTGTGGGAATTATGTAAAGAAACAGCAATAAGTTAGTTCCTATTGCTATTTCCATAAAATTTATCCTGTTAAACTTTGGAGGAGCTCAGCAAATGGATATTTTTTACAAAGTAATCAATACCCGAATAAATGGTGATCAACACAGCCGCCCATATCGCTATTAAATCGAACGGAATACCGAGAAAAACAAATGGGAAATTATTAATGAGCAGCGCTACAATAGCAACAATCTGGATGATTGTCTTTAATTTGCCCCAATTGCTTGCAGCAACCACAGAGCCATCCAGTAAGGCGATCTGACGCAGACCAGTAACCGCAAACTCACGGCTGACAATCACAACGACAATCCACGAATCGATTTTTCCCATTTCTACCAGGGAAACCAAAATAGCGGTTACCAAAAGCTTATCAGCAAGGGGGTCCAACAGCTTGCCCAAATTGGTGACCATATTATTTTTACGGGCCAAATATCCGTCAAGACCATCCGTGCTGGCTGCTACAAGGAAAATGATAGCCGCAATCAGCTGATTATACGGCAGCTTGAAAGCTCCGATCTCAATTGGCGGCGGATAAAAATCAAAGTCCACCAGCAAAGCCAGCATCATCACCGGGATAAGGCAAATCCGCGTTATTGTAATTCTGTTGGGTAAATTCACAACACACTCTCCCCTGATTATCGTACTTGATTACAAATGGCAGTTTTCGGATTGAATGCAATCCTATGTAAATCGCTTTCGACGAGCGCTATACACCTGGATAGTCTGCATTTTCGTTACAAGTATAATATGGCGCAAAACGCATGTCAAAATAACCTGCCGCACATCAAGCAACGTTTTTTCCTACAAAATGTATGAGGGAAAACGGCTTTATTTCATGTTTGTAAATTGAAGCTCCAATGGCAAATCAGCTTTACGCAGCAATTGAATAATCGCCTGTAAATCATCTCTATTTTTTCCAGTCACTCGGATTTGATCACCTTGAATCTGACTTTTAACTTTTAGCTTGGAGTCCCGAATAAGAATGTTAATTTTTTTGGCATTATCCTGATCAATCCCCTGCTTAAGTGAAAGCCGCTGACGCACTGAACCTAAAGAAGCTGGTTCCAATTTGCCATACTCCACATTTTTAAGGGATAGACCTCGTTTGGCCATTTTAGATTGCAAAATATCAATCACCGCATTCAGCTTGTATTCGTCTTCCGATGCAATCGTAAGAGCTTCCTTCTCAAGCTTGAGGCTACTTTTGCTCCCCTTGAAATCAAATCGTGTTTCAATTTCACGCTCCGTCTGATGAACCGCATTCGTTAACTCCTGCATATCCAATTTGGAGACGATATCAAATGAATTTTCTGAAGCCATCGTTTCACTTTCCTTTCCACAACAAAGTTCAATATCTAATTATAGGCTAGTCATTTACAAAAATCCAATAATCCGTTTACTAAAAAGGCGTTCTTGCCAGTTCTCCTGACAAAAACGCCTTTATTTTCATTTATGGTCAACATATTTAATTGTGGCTTCGTGTTGGATTTCGGAACATATCCAAAAGTCCAAGCACAATGTGAGCAAGACCAAAGCCCAGTATGCCATAGCCCCATGCATTCGGTGTCAGATAATAGCCCAGTAAACTGACAATTATACCGAGCCCAGTCACAATCCAGCTGACGGTCATAACGTATACACCTCACTTTGCGGAAAATGAAATGACTGCCTTTCCAAGAATTACAGTCATTAGTATTTCCTCGCACCAAGGCGCTTATTCACCATCAGTAGTTGTAGAATCTGTACCACTTTGCGCTGAATCCGTACTACTATCTGTCATAGAATCCGCAGGTGAACCCGTCACTCCGGCACTCGTTCCGGTCGAAGAAGCTTCTCCTTGCTGTATCAGTACGCGAGTAGTCGATTTATTATCGGTTATCGGTTGGCCGGCTACGGAAATATCTGTGGCAGAAGATCGTCCTGATTTGATATATAAACCTTCTGGACCGATATCGAAAGACATGGCATCTCCGCTTTTAGTCATACCGTAGCTCAGCTTTTCTCCACGGGAATTTTTTCCCTTGTACACCTCAAGCCAGCTTTCACCCGTAGCTTTAATATCAACCTTGACCGTGGCTCCCGTTGCACTGGAGACTTTGAAAATCGTCGTCTTGCCTTGCTTACCGTCCTGTGCCACAGTTACACCTTGTTGTGGCGTAGTCGTATCCGGCTGTTGGCCAGTATCTGGAGTAGTAGCATCCGTACTTCCCGTACCACCTGGCTGGGTTTGCCCGGTTTGTCCCGCATCAGGGGTCTGCCCGCCAGCACCATTTGGAGCCGTCGTTTGACCATTATTCGGCTGTGTCGTAGTTGTATCAGGAGTAGACGTGCTTGGTGTTGTGCTTGGTGTTGTAATCGGCGTTGTATTTTCTGCTGTTTTTGGAGTTGAAGGATTGTTGCTCACCCAATAAGCATAAATAACCCCAACAATGAGAACTAAAAAAAGCCACATTAACGCTGTAGGCAACCATTTAAGATTCCCAATGGTGGCGGGACGGCTGGAGCGTTTCTGTGTAACAGGCTCCATAACTGCTTCCGGCTCAGGTTCAGGCACATTGCTTTGATGCCCTTCCAGAATCTCATCGGGGTTCAACCCGACCGTTTCGGCGTATGTTTTAATAAAAGCTCTGACATAAAAGCTTCCCGGCAGCACTTTGTAATCGCCCGTCTCAATGGCTTCCAGATAACGTTTGCGTATCTTCGTCATTTCCTGAACATCGTCAAGGCTCAATCCTTTTTGCAGCCGGGCCTCCTTTAATTGCTGACCCAGTTCTGACATGTCATCATCTCCTTGTGTAATTACGCTTATTTAAAGATCTTCTGTATAACTGGCTGTAAAGGTATCATAAATAATTTCCTCAGCCGGATTATTGCGAAGTTCAATAATGATATTGAAATCGTCAAAGCTGTATCCCGATTCACGCACAAATACATCAGGATGCTCAATCACTTTGGTACTTGGCATGCTCATGATTTCCTGAAGCAGGTGATAATGTCTTTCATTTGATCGAATAGTACTCACAATGCCGTCAATAATAAACACATTGTTTGGGTTCATTTCTTCTTCAGAGAGCTGGCTGCGCACCGTCTGTCGTAGTAACGTCGAAGACACAAAAGTCCAACGCTTCATTGCGCATACGCTACTGGCAATAATGGATTCCGTCTTACCCACACGTGGCATCCCGCGAAGACCGATCACCTGATTGCCGTCCCTCTTTAATACTTCACCCAAAAAATCGACCAGCAACCCAAGCTCATCGCGTGTAAAGCGGAATGTTTTACGATCATCCGAATCCCGATCGATGTAACGACCGTGTCTTACTGCCAATATATCGACCAGTCTCGGAGCACGTAAGGCCGTGACTGTAATGTTGCTTGCTTTTTTTAACGTATCTCCAAGAATGCGTATCTTCTCGTCATCGTCCGTTTCGAGCAACATCCCCCGTCTTTCGCCTTCAACACCGTTGATCGTCAGTATATTAACCCCCAGAATACCAAGCATGGAAGCAATGTCCCCCAGCAGTCCGGGTCGATTTTTATGTATCTTGTACTCCATGTACCACTGTTTCGTTTCTTCCGTCACGTTAGCACCTCATTCACATTCAAACCGTCAACAATTCCAAATCAAAGCATTATTGTAACATAAAATAACATCAATCGACAAAACCAATTATTGAAAATCAAAAGGCTACATTGTGTTGTAAGCCTCAATCACGTTTATGATATATAAATTACAATGGAATTACAAGAACAGCTCTGTAACCATTACAGAAAAGCCCCCCAAAAGGGAGCTTTTCATGTTGGTTCCTACTTATACGTTGCTCTTGGCTAATTTGACCATTAGTCGGGCGATGGTGTGACGTTCGTCCTCATCGGCAACTCCCCACAGTTCTTTCAGTGCGCGGTTGGAGTGGTTGGCTGGATCGACCTTCTCATCCAGAAAATCACCGATTTCATAAGCAAGCTCTGAAATGGTATCCTGACTGATTCCCAACTTCTCCGCTTGCTCTACACGCTGACCGAGGAACTTTTTCCAAACATCAAAATTCTGAACAACTGTTGACATACTTAAATCCTCCTTAGATGATTCAGATTTAAAATCAACAGTTGTAATATGCTCTTCTCAGACGCTTACTATACTGGTGGATTCCTCCAAGCGCTGTTTTTTAAGTCACCCATCCCCCGTTAGGACTTATGATCTGGCCGTTAATATAACCTGACTCAGGAAGCGCGAGAAAATAAACTAGAGACGAAATTTCATCAGGCCGAGCCAACCGTCCGGCAGGGATTTCTTCTTCCAAACTGGTAATTTCGCCTTCATCCAAATGATCCAGCATCGAAGTATCCACTGCACCCGGAGCTACAGCATTCACTGTCACCCCGGAAGGTGCAACCTCTTGAGCCAGAGCTTTAGTGAAAGCGTTAATGCCTCCCTTGGTAGTGGAATACAATACCTCGCACGAAGCGCCACATATCCCCCACACGGATGAAACATTCACAATACGACCATAGCGTTGGGAAATCATATGTGGCATAAAAACCTGCGTACACAGAAAGGTTCCCTTAACATTCACGGCCATCACTTCGTCCCATTCCTCTTCCGAAACATCTGTCAGCAGCCCATAATGAGATAATCCGGCGTTGTTCACAAGAATATCCGGCTTCATCCCGTGATTATCCAGCTTTTCCCGCATGCGTTCAATCTGCTCCTTGCTCCGCAGATCCGCTGACACGGTCATTACCTTGCCTGAATAAACCATGCAACGACGGGCAACTTCATTTGCTTTTTCATGGGAATTCATGTAGTGAATGACTACATTCATCCCTACAGCTGCAAAACGCTCGGCAATAGCCGCACCAATTCCACCACTCGCTCCAGTAATCAGCACGGTCGTATCGCCAATAGCTTTTAATTCTCCGCCCTCGGTGGTCATCGGTTCCCTCTCCCTGGACATTACGGACTCACCACCAGTGATATTGCCAGTTGATCCCACTGGATATGATCTTTTAGACGGCGGTTTACATCCTCAAGTGTGATACTTTCATAAACCGGAAGCAGTTGGAAAAAATCACTGCCCCGGAATCGATGTCTTGTAAATTCATGCGCAATATTTTCGGGTGAATTGAGTGTACGCAGATAACCACCGATTTTCTTTTTGCGCGCCCGTTCAAAATGTTCTGAAGCAAAACCCTGCTTTTGAATGGACTCTACCTCTTCACGTATCCGCGCCAACAGCCGATCCGGGTCTTTGGTATCCCCACCAATCGCAGAGAATGCATACTGCTGCGTACTGTTGTACTCATGACCAAAACTGTCCGAAATCAGATCCTCATCGTAGAGCTTTTGATATAGCTGTGTACTGGAACCAAACAGGAGATCAAGCATCAACTTGGTTTCCAGATCATGACGGAGCAATTCTTCACCCGTCAGACCTACTTCGGCCTCCTTGAATCCAAACAGTAGCTTTGGCAGAGAAACCGCCAGCTTCACCTCACGCCGCGGTTCTGCAACTGTAGTGGGTTCATCATCGAAAATTCGCTCGATCTCTCCCTGCGGCTTATAGTCCTTTTTCGCCTGATTGTTACGTACCAGCTCTATTACTTCAGCTGGATCCACTCCGCCCACTACAAAAAGAATCATATTGCTCGGATGGTAAAAAGCTTCATAGCAACTGTACAGCGTTTCCTTTGTAATCGTACTTATGGATTGAACAGTACCTGCAATATCAATATGCACCGGATGGACCTTGTACAACGCCTCAATCAGACCAAAGTAACTCCGCCAATCCGGGTTATCCTCATACATGTTGATTTCCTGGCCGATAATGCCTTTTTCCTTCTCTACATTTTCATCAGTAAAGTAAGGATGCTGCACAAAATTGACCAGTGTGGTCAAATTTTCTTGAATACGTTCGGTTGCCGAAAACAGATATACCGTCTGATCAAAGCTCGTAAATGCGTTCGCCGATGCCCCATTAGAGGAAAAGGTAGCAAAAATATCGCCTTCGGGCTCTTCAAACATTTTATGCTCCAAAAAATGAGCTATGCCATCCGGCACCTTGACTGGCTGTTGACCTTCTACGCGGAAATGATTATCAACCGAGCCGTATTTAGTCGCAAATGTGGCGTATGTTTTCTGAAAACCCGGTTTGGGCAACACATAGACGTGTAAGCCGTTATCCATTACTTCATAGTACAGCGTTTCCTGCAAATGCTCATAAGGTATATGCTCCACCGCTATTCCCCCTTCTGGTCTCTCAAGAAATAAATAGTGTCCAGTCGGAACGTCCGGGCGGCATCCTGAACATCCTGCACCTTGACTGCCTCCACCTGGCTCAGCAGCTCATCTACCGTCCGCTCTTTGCCGGAAAGCTGTCTGTTAAAATCATAGGCAATCATTTCAAAAGCGGAATCCTGCATCTCCTTTAGCAAGTTGCGAATCATCGCCTGCGTTTGGGTCATTTCCAGCTCGGTAATCGCTCCATTTTGCGTATCTTCCAGTTGCTTGCGGATAATAGTAACCGCTTTTTCATAATTCGGAATTTCGATACCAGATTGAATCGTGCCAATACCCTTATGTCCGTCATACCGAGATGAAGCGTAATACGCCAAACTTTCCTTCTCCCTCACATTGACGAACAGCTTTGAATGCGGATACCCGCCCAAAATGCCATTGTACATCAGAGCGGAAGCATAACGATCGTCTCCATACGTAATAGAGGTGCGCAATCCCATGTTGAGCTTGCCCTGATTTACATCAAGACGCTCTACTACGGTTTGAACATCACGCTCTACCGACTTGGGCTGTTCGGGAACATACCCCGTTTCCGCTGAACGGTTCAATTGAAAATAGCGATCAACAAACTTCTCAACTTCTTCCAGCGTCGTATCTCCCACAACGTATAAATCCATGCTGGCATTATTCAGCCATTCTCCATAGGCCTGATACAAACTCTGTGCATCTATGCTATCCAGATCGGATCGTTGACCAAGAGGATGCAGACGATAAGGCTCATCTTTGCACATTTCCTCCATGCAGCGTTCACCAGCATAACGTATTTTATCGTTAACTATAGATTCAAGCTTCTTACGCACATTTTCTCGTTCCTGCTGGACATATCCCGTTTGAAATGCACTGTTCTCCAATGCAGGCTTCGTCAGTACTTCCCCGAGAAAAGCAAACGAACGATCCAGCAAACTATCCGGACTGTTTACAAAGCTGTCATTAATCGTATCCATGCGAAATTGCACGATCTGATAATCTCCACGTTTATATACATCGAATCCGAAACCCGCGCCATACAATTGCTCTAACTGTTCTCTGAATTGTGTAGTTTGCGGATACGATTCTGTACCCCGTCGCAGAACAAAAGGTACCAGACCCACTCGGGTTACGGTTTCCTCACGTAGCGGAGTACCTACATATAATGATATGGCAAACGTCTTGAAGCGCTTGGTCGGCAGTACATGAATTCTTAGTTGTCTGCGTGTGCCACGCTCGAAACCTGTTTTGTTCAAGTCCAAAACTCCTTTGTGACGTCAATTTGCGTCTAGCCTTTGATTAGTATCCTCCTGTAAAGAGGTAAAGTGTACCAATCTTTATTCTAACCATGCAAAAGCCAAGAAGCAACCGGAGACAAGCTCCCGGCTGCTTCGGCGTTTTACATGCAGAAAATATGTTCCCCGATGGTTTTCACTTGCGGACGGGTCCAAATCCATTTGGAAGTGGCTGTTCTTGGATTAAAATAATACAGACACCCTCCACTTGGATCCCAGCCATTTAACGCCTGACGTACTGCTTTTTGTGCATTCTCATTTGGCGTTAACCAGATCTGACCGTCTGCCACGGCTGTAAAAGCCCCAGGCTGAAAAATGACCCCCGAAGGTGTATTGGGAAAGCTGGGCGATTTGACCCGGTTCAAAATGACCGCCGCTACAGCAACCTGTCCTTCAAACGGCTCGCCACGAGACTCACCATAGACCGCATTGGCCATAATTTTAAGATCATTTTCAGAGAGTCCCATCGTATTGGCCGATCCCATCGTTTCACCATTTTGATCCGCTTTATCGTTATTGTCTGTTGAACCTTGATTTTTACGATGTAAAGGAGTTTCCGTCGGCTTCCAGTGAGGAGTGGCGTTCACCAGCTTCAACTTTGTTTTCGCTCCGACCACTCCATCGGGTTTAATACCAAATTCCTTTTGAAAACCTTTGACAGCCTTCAACGTACTGCTCCCAAAATGGCTGTCAACTTTGCCGCCGAAAAAGCCCAGCAGCTTTAAGCGCGATTGTAATTCATATACATCCTGACCGTGAGAACCAAAATCTACTGCACCGGAACTGAATGTCGGCTGGGAAGGCTGTGTTGCTTGTGCTTCCTGCTGTGTACTCAGCGGCTCTGCTTGCTGCTGTGCGAACACGTTTTTAAAAAGCCCTGTGTACGTAATAGCCGAGGCTACGAGGATACCCGTGCAAATCCAGACCATTGTCTTTTTCATATGCTGCGCTCTACCTTTCTTTTGTGGGATTAACAGGATGGCTACGTTTATTATGACAAGCTCCACTAGAAGCTATTCACCCTTTTAATCTTCTTTCAGCAGACAGTCGCCACACCTGAAAAAACATCACAAAAAAACGCTGTTTGTGCGCACGGGGTTGTCATATTTGAACAACCACCAGGCGTATAAACAGCGTTTTAATGTAGTCTGGATAAAAGATAATGCTCAGGAGCTAACTTTATTTTGCTGATATTGCTCCATTGAGATAAGTACCTCACGGGGCTTGCTTCCCTCGTAAGGGCCGATGACTCCGCGAGCTTCCATGGAGTCGATCAGTCGGGCAGCACGTGTATAACCGATACGCATACGACGCTGAAGGAGAGAAACGGAAGCTTGTTTAGCCTCTAAAATGATGTTGACAGCCTGATCATACAGCTCATCCAGCATTTCATCCGCATCAGCCGATACCTCTTCTACCTCCGGCACTAGCGTTTCATCATACTGCGCTTCACCCTGTTCACGTACATAGTTAACAATGTTCTCCACTTCCTGATCACTCATGAACGCCCCCTGAACGCGGACTGGTTTGGAAGCTCCCATCGGCATGAACAGCATATCACCACGTCCGAGCAGCTTCTCGGCTCCGCCCATGTCCAGTATGGTACGGGAATCCACCTGCGAGGAAACGCCGAAAGCAATACGTGAAGGAATATTGGCTTTAATAACCCCGGTAATTACGTCAACCGAAGGTCTTTGCGTTGCAATGATAAGGTGGATGCCTGCTGCACGCGCCATTTGGGCAAGTCGTGCAATCGCATCCTCCACATCTCCGGCAGCTACCATCATCAAATCTGCCAGCTCGTCCACAATAACGACGATGTAAGGCAGAAATGCATCCGGGTTATCTTTCATCAGATTATTATAGCCCTCAATATTGCGGGTTCCTGATTTGGAAAACAACTCGTACCTTTTTTCCATTTCAACTACAATTTTCTTCAATGCAAGCGAGGCGCGCTTGGGATCGGTCACGACCGGAGCCAATAAATGCGGGATTCCGTTGTACACGTTCAACTCCACCATTTTGGGATCGACCATCAGAAATTTGACCTCATCTGGCTTTGCTTTGTACAAAATACTCGTGATGATCCCATTGATACACACCGATTTACCCGAACCCGTTGCCCCAGCTACAAGCAGATGGGGCATCTTGGCTAAATTACCGACAATCGTCTGCCCTGCAATATCACGTCCGAACGCAATAGACAAATTGGAAACCGATTCCTGAAAAACAGTCGTCTCCATTACCTCACGCATCGTTACGATGGAAACTTCATTATTCGGGACCTCAATCCCTATGGCTGACTTGCCGGGAATTGGTGCCTCCATACGGATATCCTTTGCAGCAAGCGCAAGCGCAATGTCATCCGTCAGACTCACAATCCGGCTGACCTTCACACCAATGTCCGGCTGGATTTCATACCGTGTCACTGCAGGACCACGAACAACCTCCAGCACCTTTGCCCGAACACCGAAGCTTTCCAGCGTTGCCTCCAGCTTGCGTGCCGTTTGCATGTAATCCTTTTGCCCCGTACCTTTGCCTACGTTTTGCGGTTTAGCAAGCAAACGAAACGATGGGAGCTTGTACGGTTTAGGCGGCGGCGGAGCCGGAATAGCTGTATTGGTACCTTCAGCACCTTCGCCTGCCACCCCAGTTGCCATCGTCTGAGCTAGTCCCTGAGCACCTTCTGATGTCCCCTGGATGGTTGCCGAATGATCCATATCAGTATTCGCAGTGGTATCCACAAAATCATCATCCAGCGGTTCATCAATAATGGAATCTGTCTGCTCTCCCCCTGTCAGGGACTCTTCAAATTCAGCTTCAGTTCTTTTTTCCTCATGCTTCACTTGTTCGAAGAAATCCCTAATAATCGGCGATCTTTTTACTGGAATGGAAGCTTCCTGCTCAGCGTGTTCGACCATGTCAGACAGCTCTTCACCGTTGCCGTTTCTCCACCGGGCCTGCGCGTCCTCAGCTTCATATGGAAGATCATGACCATCCTCATCCGTATGGACGGAATGCTCTTCCTTGTCCGCTTTATCTGAATTTTTGAGACCAAACAACTGAAAGAAAATCGGCTGCTTGCGTGCTGGAGGCTGCATTTCATCAAAGTCGTCATCCATATCCTCCTCATAGGCAGGAATGGGCTCGGACTTGATTTTTCTATTTCCACTACCTTTGCTAGATGCCGAAAGCGGAGTAGCTTTACCAGTCCATTTTTTTCGCATGCTCCCCCCGGCTGTCAGTAGCTTAGTCTTTACAATCCGCACTAAATCCACATAGGACAGTTGGGTCATCAGCATGAAACAAATGACGAACATGACAATCATGATCAGCTTAGCTCCTGTGAGACCAAACAGCCACAACAGAACGGTAAGCTGCAATGCGCCGACGTAGCCCCCGCTAATATCCTTGTTCAGCATTGAGGTATGGCCTTGCTGGTCAGGTGACAGCAACTGCTCACGCATATCTATATGTATCTGGCTCATTACTCCGCCCGGCTGAAGCGCGTTGATCGGCCCCAAACGCTGCTCCATAGATGAAATAGAACTCATAAGTGTAAAGGCAAATACCAACAGCAGCAAACCCGTTTTACGCGAGTTCCACTGGTTCGGCCACTTGCGGTGAATCATCACCATCAGACCATAATAAATGCCAATCAGGGGGATAACAAAATAGAATTTCCCCAGTACGAGCCCAAACATCTTGGATAGCGACCGACCGACCGCCGCTTCACCCGACAAGGCAATGACCGCCAATGTAATTAGCACAATGCCGTAAATTTCAAATTTTAGAACTCCGCCAAATACGGCTTTCTTTTTTCTTTTTCTTCTTCTGGACATACAAGGTCACCCCCCAGAAGAATATTATACCACGTCATCCGGTATCCGCACATATGTTCTTTTTCAGCAGCAAACGACTTATTTCTGTACTATTCGACACCTTCTACGACCACTCGATGACTTGACCTGGTCCATAACGTGGATTCAGGTAGGCTTCCAACGGACAGTCCAACAACCGTACAATGATTCCCCGACGACTTTCAAGCGGCTGCACCTGCATAAGTAGACCGTCTACCCGAACCTCTGCAAGTCCCTCTGGCTCCTTCCACATACCCTCCCACACCATTTCCATTGGCATTACAGTATATAAGGTCATTGCGGTAGCTCCCCTGGAAGTGTCCCTGTAGGGCTACCTGTAGCATTGGGTGAAAAAGGAGTAATTGGAGCCTGCTGCTGAGTCCCTACCATCCCGTTTTGCTGACGACGTGTCTCAATGATGGTGTTCAACTGTCTCAGGGCCTCTCCAATGCCACCAACCGCATCCATCAATCCATATTTTACTGCATCGGCTCCACCAACTGCTGTACCAATATCGCGGTTTAATTCACCGGTTTTGAACATCAGTTCCTTGAATCGCTCTTCTGTGATACGGGAATGGGAAACGACGAAGCGCACGACACGCTCCTGCATTTTTTCCATATATTCAAACGTTTGCGGGACTCCGATGACCAGGCCGCTCATACGAATGGGGTGAATAGTCATCGTCGCACTCTCTGCAATATAGGAATAAGTGGATGACACGGCAATAGGCACGCCGATGCTATGCCCTCCGCCAATGACGATAGTCACCGTTGGTTTACTCATGGAAGCGATCATTTCAGCAATAGCCAGTCCTGCCTCTACATCACCACCAACTGTATTCAGCAAAATCATTAATCCTTCGATATGAGGATTTTGCTCTGCCGCTACCAGTTGGGGAATAATGTGCTCATATTTTGTCGTTTTGTTTTGAGGCGGTAAAATGAGATGCCCTTCAATCTGACCGATAATCGTCATGCAAAAAATATTAGACTCGCTTCCGGGCATGGAGGTTTGACCCAGCTGCTGCAAAGCCTCCATAGCAGGTAAAGCGGGTCTTTGCCCAACTTCGGGTTGATCTGGCGCTTCCGTTTCCTCGTTGCCAGAGGATATGTTGCTGTATTGTTCCATATGGGTGATCTTCCTTTCGTATTACGCATCTATATGACCCGTATTCACCCTATAGTATGGGGTGGGAATGGAATATTTTATACCCACCTCCATGCCTTTCCTCGCCCCGAAAAATCAAAAAAGCCCCTCTCCCCGCGGAAACCGTCCAATATTTCCTGCGGGAAGAGAGGCGACTGTGTGCCTGTGACTTAAGTTTTTAATTCAGGTTTTTGAACAAATTTCAATTGAATCACACTTCCATTATAATTGGCAGGATCATCGGTCTGCGACGAGTTTGCTCATACAAGAAGCGACCTAGCGCATCCTTGACATTTGTCTTGAGGGAAGCCCATTCATTTACATTTTCACTCATGAGCTTATGCAGTGTACTTGAGACAATACGATTCGCTTCATCCAGCAAACCTTCCGATTCACGGACATATACAAAACCGCGGGAAATGATATCCGGGCCCGACTTAATCGTGCCGTCTTGCTTGCTCAGCGTGACAACCACCACCAAAATGCCGTCCTGTGACAGCAATTTTCGGTCGCGCAATACGATATTCCCTACATCCCCTACGCCTAGTCCGTCGATCAGCACGTTACCTGCTGTAACTTTACCAGCTCTGCGTGCTCCGCCATTCTGAATTTCAATGACTTCACCAATATCCGTGATGAAGATATTTTCAGGCTCTATACCTACTCCTTCAGCAAGAAGAGCGTGACGACGTTGCATTCTGAACTCACCGTGAATTGGCAAGAAGAATTTTGGTTTCATCAGATTCAGCATCAGCTTGAGTTCTTCCTGGCTTCCGTGTCCAGAAACGTGGATACCAGGATTAGCTGCGCTGTAATATACATTGGCACCCAGACGGAACAGTTCATCAATTGTGCGTCCAACATATTTTTCATTACCCGGTACCGGAGTAGCTGCGATGATGACCGAGTCCCCAGGAAGAATGTCTACCTTCCGATGTGTAGAACGAGCCATTCTTGTCAAAGCGGACATCGGTTCACCCTGACTGCCTGTGCAGAGAATAACTACGCGATCCGCTGACATTTTGCCAACTTCTTCAGGCTCAATCAGCATTCCATCTGGAATTTCCAAATAGCCCAAATCCGAGGCAATACCTACGACATTAACCATACTGCGACCAATAACCGTTACTTTACGTCCCGTTGCTTCAGCAGCATTAATTACCTGTTGAATACGATGCACGTTAGAAGCAAAAGTGGCTACGACCACACGCTGTCTCGACTTGCGGAAAATGTCTTCCAGGACAATGCCAACGCTCTTTTCCGAAGGTGTAAAGCCCGGTTTTTCAGCATTGGTACTGTCTGACAAAAGAGCCAGTACGCCACGTGTGCCAATTTCAGCCATACGCTGCAAATCTGCATATTGTCCGTTCACCGGAGTATGATCAAATTTAAAGTCGCCTGTATGAACAACAGCGCCTTCAGGAGTATCAATGCATACACCTACAGAATCCGGAATACTATGGTTTGTTCTGAAGAATGTTGCTTTCAGCGTCGAACCCAGCTTGATTTCGGAATCAGCATTGATCAAAATACGTTTGGTTTCACCAAGCAGATTCGCTTCCTTCAGCTTGTTTTCCACCAATCCCAGCGTCAATTTGGTACCATATACTGGTACATTCAAATGTTTCAACACGTAAGGCAAACCGCCAATATGGTCCTCGTGACCATGAGTCAGCACAATGCCTCTTACTTTGTCGCGGTTCTCTGTAAGGTAGGAAATATCAGGAATAACGATATCGATGCCAAGCATGTCCTCTTCCGGGAATTTCAGTCCGGAATCCACCACGACAATGTCATTGCCGTATTGAACGACATACATATTTTTCCCGATTTCACCGACGCCGCCCAAAGCGAAAATCATCAATTTATCGTTGTTTGTTTTTTTAGACAAATGAATCTAAACCTCCTATGGTAGTTGGACGTCGTACCTTGATTTGTTTATTTAATTTTCAAAAAAATACCGCACCCAGTCACTTGACCTCATTATACATGATTAAAATACGAAAAAACAAGTCATCCTGTTCGTTACACTAGGTTTCCCATTGCCGTCTGAAACCATTATGTATCTGTCGTTTTATCTACATCATGGTTAGAAGCATAGCAAAAAAGGACGTCCTATAAGAACGCCCTTCATGCCGGAGGACCTTGTCAGCCCATAAACCCTGTCAGTTGAGCACCTATCGACTGCCTTTAACAAGGTTACTCCTTAGTATTAATTAATAGCTTACATCCCTATTTGTCTTTAGCGGGTAAATAATTTCTTAATAAATTCCGCTTCGTCCTCAGTAGGAGGAATAAGCGGCAACCGAACCGAACCGACCTTAACCCCCCGTAATTCCAATGCATATTTTACTGCCACCGGATTAGGCAGAGGATGAGGACAGCCAAACAAACCCTTGAAAATCGGGAACAACTGCTGATGCAGCTTTGCTGCCTCCTGCGCATGTCCCCCTACAAGTGAATCGATCATCTGCTTCATTTCTGCACCTACCACATGACTCGCTACGCTGATAATACCGTAAGCACCTACAGCCATAGCAGGCAGCCCGGAGGCATCATCCCCAGAATAAACCAGAAAACCTTCTGGCGCTGCCGCTGCAATCTGTGTGACCTGCGCAAGGGATGCACATTCTTTGGTTCCCACAATGTTCGGAATTTGTGCAAGGCGCAACGTCGTTTCAGCTGTTAGACTCGCTCCGGTACGGCTTGGAACATTATACAGTATAGCTGGGAGGGATGTTGAGTTTGCAATACTCTCGAAATGCTGATACATCCCTTCCTGATTCGGTTTATTATAATATGGCACTACCAGTAGCACACCGTCTGCTCCTGCCTGCTCCGCAGCACGGGTCAGATGAATGGAGTGACGCGTATTGTTGCTTCCAGTCCCGGCAATAATTTTACATCGTCCAGCCGCTTTTTCTACAACAAATGCAAACAACTTGATTTTTTCATCATCGCTCAGGGTAGGAGACTCCCCTGTTGTTCCAGATACAACAAGTGACTCTGAACGTTGTTCTTCTATTAAGTAATCAATCAACGAGGACAATGCAGTCCAGTCAATCTCTCCTTGCTGATCAAAAGGTGTCACCATTGCGGTAATCAGTCTGCCGAAGTTCACCATGCTGCCTCCTTTTTTTTGCAAGTCCGAGCACGGAAATGCGCCTATTGATGGAGTTCAAATTTATTATGCAATGCGCGTACAGCCTGCACCATATCTTCTTTTTTAACAAGTACCCAGATCGTCGTGTTGGAATCTGCCGATTGAAGGATCTGTACCTCTGACTCTGCCAATGCCTCCACAATCGTCGCCATAATGCCCGGTACCCCGTTGATACCACCGCCTATGACCGAAACTTTAGCACACCCGGCCAGAATCTTAGGCTCTAGGCCCAAGCCGTTCAATACTTCAACCGCTTTGCTTCCATCATTATCGAACACGGTATAAACCGCTCCCGATGGAGTTACGTTAATGAAATCGACGCTGATTCCATGTTCTGCCATAGATTTGAATACTTGTAATTGCAAGTGCTCCAAACCCGGCTTTAACTCAACAGTAATTTGAGTGACCTTACCGACATACGCAATACCGGTCACGAAACGGTCTACGATGTCTGCCTGCACGTCCTTAAAGCCTTCCGGGTGGGTGACCAGCGTACCTTCTCCTTCGGAGAAGGTAGAGCGAACACGGACCGGGATATTAGCCTGCATGGCGATTTCAACAGCACGAGGATGGATAACCTTTGCCCCCTGATGAGCCATATTACAAATTTCCGTATAGCTAACATGTGCAAGCGGCTTCGCATTTTCCACAATGCGCGGATCAGCGGTCAATATGCCGTTCACATCCGTATAAATATCAATCATATCCGCATGTAGAGCAGCACCCAAAGCAGTAGCTGAAGTATCGCTGCCTCCCCGGCCCAAGGTAGTCATATCACCGTCTGCTGTCTGTCCCTGAAAACCTGTCACAATGACAACTCGGCCCTGATTCAGCTCTTCCACAATACGGTCTGGCTTTATATCCAAAATACGAGCATTGCCGTATTGATCATCCGTAATAAAGCCTGCCTGTGCCCCAGTCAGCACCGTAGCAGGAATGCCTTCCTTTTCCATCAGGCTGCATAATGTAGCGGCAGAAATGATTTCACCACAGCACAGCAGTAAATCCCGTTCGCGCTTCGGAAGACTGTCGCCGTTAGACGCCGCCCAATCGAGCAGCGTGTCCGTGGCATAAGGCTCTCCTTTCCTCCCCATGGCCGACACGACAACAACCAGTTGAACATTTTGTTTCAGCTCCCGCTTCACATGTCCCAGCACAAGTTGACGAGCTTCAGGTGTGGACAGCGAGGTTCCCCCAAACTTTTGTACTAAAATACCCATCATTCTTCCCCCATATTACTCCCTGCTTTAGGAACGTTACTCCGCATTTGCAGCAATAATTTCCGCGATTTGCACCGCGTTCCATGCCGCTCCTTTGAGCAGATTGTCGGATACGACCCACAAATTCAATCCACGGCTGTTGCCCAAATCACGGCGTACACGCCCTACGAATACGTCAGGTTTTCCTGCAGCTTCGGATGCCAGCGGATAAAGCTGTGCAGCAGGATCGTCCACTACCGTTACTCCCGGTGCTGAAGCAAGCAGATTGCGGATTTCTTCTAGATCATAATCTTTTTTAAGCTCTACATAGACAGATTCCGAGTGACCGTATACAACAGGAATACGCACACACGTTGCTGTTACGTCCACAGATTCGTCACCCAGTATTTTTTTCGTTTCACGTACCATTTTCATTTCTTCTAGTGTATAACCATTGTCCTGGAATTTATCGATTTGCGGGATAGCATTGAAAGCAATTTGATGCTTTACTGGCAACGAGCCTACCGGCAACAGATCAGGCTGAACTTCATCACCGCTAAGAATCGCTGCACTTTGACGATTCAATTCATCAATAGCACGGGTTCCAGCCCCGGATACCGCCTGATATGTGGATACTATGATACGAGAAATGCCATACCGATCATATAATGGTTTCAAAGCAGCTACCATCTGGATGGTGGAACAGTTCGGGTTGGCAATAATTCCCTGATGCTCGGCAATTTTGTCGCTGTTCACCTCAGGTACTACAAGAGGAGCTGTCGGATCCATTCGGAATGCGTTTGTGTTGTCAATGCAAACTGCCCCATGACGAACAGCATGCGGTGCCAGTTCCTTACTTACGTCTCCACCTGCACTAAACAAAGCAATGTCGATTCCTTCAAAGCTGTCGGGGGTAGCAATCTCTACTGGAATTTGCTGACCTTTAAAGCTAATTAACGTGCCGGCAGAACGAGGCGAAGAAAGAAATTTGACTTTGTCCACAGGAAAATCCCGTTTTTCCAGCAGATTTACGATCTGTTCTCCTACAGCGCCTGTCGCTCCAACGACAGCTACATTAAACTTTCTATTGCTCATCTGGTGTATCTCCCCTTCTCGACTAAAAAACCATTTTTTTATTCTGAAAGCATCCACCGCCAACAAGAAATTAGACCCGATACATTATCGAATCATCTTCTAGGCGAGGGATGCTCAGCAGTTAACTATAGTACTTCACGGGATCTTGCGTTCCACAATCATCGGCTGAAGCTGTTTGCCCTGCAGTGCTTCATAAGCAGCCTCCGGAATCAGCTCCATGTTAGCTACAAGCGAGTTGGGCTTTTTAACTGGATTGTCCTGTCCGAACGGCACAAAAAAGATGTTTTTGGCTACTAATAACTTGGCGATATTGGCAGCATTTAGACCAAGTCCATCATTAGTAGATATGGCTAAAAGAAGTGGACGACCGTTGCGTAATTGCGCCTTGGCAGCCATCAAAACCGGACTGTCTGTCATCGCATTCGCTAACTTGCTCATCGAATTCCCCGTCAAGGGTGCAATCACCAGCACATCGAGTATTTGGGAGGGACCCAGTGGCTCAGCCTCCACAATTGTAGAAATGATATCATTCCCCGTTATATCTTTCAACTGTTTTTGCCAACTTTGCGAAGTACCAAAGCGAGTATCTGTTGTCAGTACTGTATTGGATATAATGGGAACGACCTTTGCCCCCTCATCAACAAAGCGCTGTATAACAGGCATTACCTCTTCAAATGTGCAATGTGAGCCTGTAATTGCATAACCTACTGTTTTCCCTTGCCAACTCATTGTGCATCCCCCCGATCAGGATTATCTTCCATTAACAACTGCACCAGCGTATTCGCTATAATGGCACCAGCAGTTTTGGGAGCAACAATACCGGGAAGACCAGGGGCAAGCATAGCCTTGATTCCACGCTTTTCCGCATAACGGAAATCACATCCGCCCGGGGCGGAAGCAAGATCTATAATCACGGTGCTCAATGGCAATTTAGACAGGATTTGCGCTGTGATAATCATAGAGGGTATCGTATTAAAAATCAAGTCAACTCCCTTTGTCTCATGCGCTAAATCCCTTGTCATAAAAGGCTTCCAACCCATTTCCACGGCTCTCGCTGCATCCTCTGCCCGCCGTACTCCAACCTTCACTCTGGCTCCCAACCCCTGTAGTGCCCTTGCCATGGTAAATCCAGTCCGTCCCATGCCTAGAACCATACAATCTGCACCGTGAATCGTAAAATCAGTATGCTGAATGGCCATCATCAGTGCGCCTTCGGCCGTAGGTATAGAGTTGTATATGGCCACATCATCTCTCTCCAGCAGCTCTACCAGCTTTAACTCATGTCTGGTACAAATTTCTTTTAAGTACGTCCGCGCCATCCCTGTATATACAACGCAATGCGGTGGAAGAGCAGCAGCATGCTCATTTAGAAACTGGAGCTTCTGTGCTCCGAAAAGTGCATTTACGTTGCCTTCCTCATCGCATCCCACCACCGGCAAAATCAGTGCGTCTGACGATTCCAGCAGCTTGACAGACATTGGTTCTAGTGTCACTCCTTTGAGTGGTACTTCAAGCTTGTCAAAACCGACCACACTGACGGTAGCATCCATGTCCACACATTTGCGGATTACCTCAAGCTGCCTCGCATCGCCACCCAAAACAACGACGCGTATTCCTGTTAGCATCCGGATCACTCCTTTCCGAGACACGATATGCTTTTAGTCTATGCGAGTGCCCGGAGAGGGGTGAAAAAACACAAAAAAAAGCCGCCCCTTTATGAGGCGACCTTTATTTGCATGCTTACTCTTAAGTAAGTAAATTGAAGTTTTTACAAAATATACATTCGTGCATCGCAAACCAACCATAGCCTCAGCGTCCTGTATGGCCAAAGCCTCCAGCACCACGCACTGTTTCAGATAATTGGTCTACTTGTTTCAGCTCTACCTCAGGTACAACCTGAAATACCATTTGTGCAATTCGCTCATTGCGCGTAATCGTGAACGATTCCTCGCCCAAATTAATAAGAAGTACCTTAATCTCCCCACGATAATCCGCATCAATCGTTCCCGGTGTATTGAGACAAGTAATACCATGCTTAAGAGCTAGTCCACTTCGCGGACGGATTTGTGCCTCCAATCCCGCTGGCATAGCTATTGCAAATCCAGTTGGAACGAGGCAACGTTTGCCGGGTTCCAGTACCAGATTTTCCTGTACTGCTGCATACAAGTCAAACCCTGATGCAAGCTCTGACATTTTGCGGGGCAGCTCAATATCTTCATTGCCCCCGAGTCTATTAATTTCCACGTAAGTTAACAAAATAGTCCCTCCTCATATCCTTAACCGCTGAATCACTCGCTCCGACCATCGACAGGGCAAACGGCTCCGAGAACATCCGGTCCAGCACTTTGTTCACATCATCAGCCGTCACTTGCTCGATATGTTCGATCATTTGATCCAGCGTATAATGCTGACCAAGCATTAATTCATTTTTTCCAAGACGATTCATCCGGCTACCTGTACTTTCAAGGCTTAAAATCAAACTTCCTTTTAACTGTTCCTTGCCTTTACGAAGCTCATTAGCGTCCAAACCGTTGACAGCCACATCTCGTAACAGCTCTAGCGTCAAATCCAGCACGTCCTTTGTCTGCTTAGGAGCCGTACCTGCATAAATCGTGAACGTACCACTGTCCGCATGGGAGCTATGATAGGAATAGACCGAATAAGCCAGCCCGCGCTTTTCCCGAATTTCTTGAAACAAACGTGAGCTCATACCGCCGCCGATCGCGTTATTCAGCAAAACCATAGCATACTGGAGATCGTCGCCAGTTGCAAATCCAGGCAGGGATAAACAAATATGATTTTGCTCCGTTGCTTTCTCATGGTACAACAGCTCACCGTTAAACGCAGGTACTGTCAGTGGCGAAGCGGTTCCATGATTATCAAAATGTCCAAAATGTCGCTCCAGCAATTCTACAAGGCGATCGTCAACATTACCAGCAACACTGATAACTGTATTATCGATTGTATAATGCTCCTTCATATAATGGCTGAGATGTGAGCTATCCATAGCAAGCAGGTGCCCTTCGGTTCCGAGAATCGGATAAGCCAGTGGATGCTCACCATAGGCCGCCCGAGATACAAGATCGTGCACCATATCATCCGGTGTGTCCTCGTACATGGAGATTTCCTCCAAAATCACATTCTTCTCTCTAGCCAGTTCTTCCCGATCCAGTTTGGAATTAAAAAACATATCAGACAGCACGTCAACTGCGATCGGTAGATGCTCATCCAACACTTTGGCATAATAGCATGTATATTCCTTCGAAGTGAAAGCATTAACATTTCCTCCGATGGCGTCGAATTGCTCAGCGATTTCCTTAGCGTTAAAACGCTCTGTTCCTTTGAAAAGCATGTGTTCAATAAAATGAGAAATACCGCTATTGTCTGGTGTTTCATTCCGAGAGCCGGTTTTAACCCAGATGCCGAAAGAAACTGAACGCACGGTTGGAATTTTTTCAATGACCACTCTTAGGCCGTTTTTGAGTTGAATTCTTTCCACGATTGGCCCTCCTAAACTGAATTGCATACTTCGCCATAATGTTCAATCCTAACAGAAAAAAGACGTTCACTCAACCGGAGCGGGTAGCTGCCGATCAGGGGAAAGCGTCTGACTGACAGTTCCGGGCACAAGTCCCTTACTACGAATGGCATGGATCATGCCTTTGAGAGCAGCCGTTGAGGAATCTGTTGGGTGCATCAATATCAGGGAGCCTGATTCAACCTTGCTGCTGATTTTATTAATCACCGATTCCGGTGACGGATGTTTCCAATCTACGGTGTCCAATGTCCACAGCACTGTTTTGAGCCCACGTTCTGCCGCTATATCCACCGTTTGCTGATTAAAATCGCCTGATGGAGGGGCAAACCAGTTATTTTTGACACCCAAAGTTTCTTGAAGAAGCAATTCCGTCTTTTCTATTTCTTGTGTGGCTCTGGCTCGACTCAAACGGCTCATATTCGGATGAGAGTAGGCATGATTCGAAATCTCATGTCCTCTTTTTTGAATCTCCTTGGCGAGTTCAGGATTTTTTTTCAGCCAACTTCCATCAAGAAAAAACGTGGCCTTGACCTTTTCCTGATCCAGCGTAGTCAGTATAGGCACGATATACTCATTTCCCCATGCTACATTGATCATGAAGGATACCATTGGCTTTTCAGGATTCCCCCTGTAAATTGGAACATTACCAAGCTGATTTAAATGTATTTTGGGTGCTAATTGCCGATATACATATTGAATGGGCCGATCCGGAGCTGCAATGGCTTTGCGATAGGTAGCATCCAAATCGACCTCCAGTCCGTTATAGCCTGGAATAGCCTTCCACACCCTGTCGATCTTGGCATCAACTGGTTCCCGCCGCTGACGGGCTGCTTCTGTCCTTAGTCGCTGCATAAGCGCATTATCGGGTAAAGCCGCTATTGCCATCGCTGTTGCAGCCTCAGGCTCTCTAACTCCTGTAGCGTCTCCATCGCGTAATTGACTAGCGTAATCACGAACCCCGCTAAACTGCCCGATTACCAGTGTGATGGCTAAACTGGCTACCACCCACACTGCTCTTTTTGCCCTACTCATGATTCCTTCATCCTCCCGCCCGTTTGTCCACATTGTATGCGGGGAGGACAAGAACTATGACGCAGCAGCTTCTAGCAACCCACTTTGATGCAGCTTGTGCATATGTATGAAAAAAGAGCCAGAAACGTAGCTCTGCCTCTTTCCAAAAGCTTAAATAATGCTATTCAAATCCCTTGTTCTGTAAATACGAAGAGTTACTCCTGCCTTTCTAGTCTGCAACATGCAGGTACCTAGGATTTTGCAGGCGCTTCTGCAGTCAGAACAGCCTTGCGGGACAGATTGACACGGCCTTGTTGATCAATTTCGGTTACTTTCACCGTAATTGTATCCCCAATAGCAATTACATCTTCAACCTTTGCTACACGCTCAGTAGACAGTTGAGAAATATGAACCAGACCATCTTTGCCCGGTAAAATTTCAACAAATGCACCGAATTTCTCGATCCGTTTCACTGTACCGATGTAAATCTCACCGACCACGACTTCCTTTACGATACCTTCAATAATGGAACGCGCCTTTTCATTCATCTCTTGATTTGTGGAAGCGATGAACACTCGACCATCTTGTTCAATATCGATTTTTACGCCGGTTTCTTCGATGATTTTGTTGATGATTTTACCACCAGCTCCAATAACATCACGGATTTTGTCCGGGTTAATGTGCATCGTCATAATTTTTGGAGCATACGGAGACAACTGCTCACGCGGCTTCTGGATCGCTTCCATCATTTTGCTAAGAATGAACAAACGTCCTTCTTTAGCTTGCTTTAGCGCATCCTGTAAAATCTGGCGGTCAATACCGTCAATTTTAATATCCATTTGAATGGCAGTTACGCCTTCCGCTGTACCAGCAACTTTAAAGTCCATATCGCCCAGGTGATCTTCCATGCCTTGGATATCAGTCAATACGGAAACATGATCTCCATCCTTGATCAATCCCATGGCTACACCTGCAACCGGAGCTTTAATCGGTACACCTGCATCCATCATAGCCAGTGTGCTTGCACAAATACTAGCTTGTGAGGTCGAACCATTCGATTCCAGTACCTCGGAAACCAGACGAATGGTGTATGGAAATTCAGTTTCGGAAGGAATTACTTTGGAAAGTGCACGCTCACCAAGAGCACCATGACCGATTTCACGACGACCCGGTGCACGCAAAGGACGAGCCTCACCTACGCTGAATGGCGGGAAATTGTAATGATGCATGAAGCGTTTCGTTTCTTCCAGATCAATACCGTCCAAAATTTGTACATCACCCAATGCACCGAGTGTACAAATGCTAAGCGCTTGCGTTTGACCGCGTGTAAATAAGCCCGAACCATGCGTACGCGGCAAAATGTTAGTATCGCTTTCAATCGGACGAATTTCATCAAGCTTACGACCATCAGGACGCACTTTATCATGCGTGATCAGACGACGGACTTCTTCCTTAACGATATCATAGAGAACTTCGCTCACGTCGCTCAAAAGCTCAGGTGTCTCTATGTATTGTGCTTCAAAATGGGCAACTGTCTCTTCGTTGACTGCATCAATCGCCTCTTGACGGGCATGTTTTTCTGCAATTTTAACAGCTTCCATTAAACGCTCAGCTGCATAAGCACGTACTTCACTGTTCACTTTTTCATCAACAGCATGCAGCTTGACCTGCATTTTCTCTTTACCTGCTACTTGCACCAATTGTTCAATAACTGCCACAATGTTCTTAATCTCATCATGACCGAACATAATAGCTTCCAGCATAACTTCCTCTGGAATCTCGTTGCCTTCGGCTTCTACCATCATGATGGCATCTTTCGTTCCGGCTACAACCAGGTATAGATCGCTTGCATTCTGCTGTGCAATATCCGGGTTAATCACAAATTGCCCGTCTACACGTCCTACAGCAACTCCGCCAATTGGTCCATTAAAAGGCACATCCGAAATACTAAGTGCTGCCGAGGTTCCGATCATCGCTGCAATTTCAGGTTCGCAATCCTGATCGACACTCATAACCAGGTTTAACACCTGTACATCATTCCGGAAACCTTCCGGGAACAATGGGCGAATTGGACGGTCTGTCAAACGGCTGGACAAAATCGCTTTTTGACTCGGACGTCCTTCACGTTTAATAAATCCACCAGGAATTTTCCCCACAGCATACAATCTTTCCTCATAGTTTACGGTCAGCGGAAAAAAATCCAAATCTTTCGGTTCACGGGAAGCGGTCACGGTACAAAGCACAACTGTTTCTCCGTAGCTCACTTTAACTGCCGCATTGGCTTGTTTCGCAAGACGTCCTGTTTCCAGCACCAGCTTTCTCCCGCCGAGCTGCATTTCTACGCGTTGCTCCATGGTATCCCTCCATTTCATTTCATTGTAAAAGTTCTATACATATCCAGTATTTCCTGCGCAGGTCTTATTCATAAGATGCTCGAAGGCAAATTAAGATATGTAATTCAAAAAAAGATTCCTCATTTCAAAAAAGAACCCGGCTGCTGTCCGCCGTCGCCTTAGCAGGGACAAGCGGTGAACAACCAGGCTTCTTTTCTCATTACATGTCTGAAAATTAACGACGCAGTCCGAGACGCTCGATCAACGCACTGTAACGTTTAACATCAGTCTTCTTCAGGTAAGCCAAAAGTTTACGACGCTGACCGACCATTTTCAACAACCCGCGGCGGGAGTGATGGTCTTTCTTGTGCGAACGAAAGTGACTTTGCAAGTTGACGATGTTTTCAGTAAGGATAGCGATTTGTACCTCAGGTGATCCTGTATCGGATTCATGAGTTTTGTACTCCTCGATCAATTGCTGTTTACGCTCTTGAGTCAATGCCATCCTGTTCACCTCCTTCATTATAATCGCCATTAGCCTCGTAGCCGCCGGTGAAAGCGGACAACCAAGCTAAGGTTCATCGTTGTTTACACAACATAAGTCAGTATAACACAGCGCCTGTCTTATGTAAATAATTAGCCTAACAGCTTTTTAGCCGTTTGTGCGTCATTACCAATTTGACTGATCAGCTCATCCACCGAAGAGAATTTGCGTTCAGGGCGGATGTAATGGTGAAGCTCAACGAGCACAGACTCCCCATAAATTTGCTGATTAAAATCAAATAAATGTACTTCAAACGACGGATTCAGCACACCTTCATGAAAAGTAGGTTTAACCCCTACATTCATTACACCGTTTATCCAACGATGGCCTACGAAAGCCCGTACAGCGTATACACCCTTGACCGGAATCACGTAAGTATCATCCAGTTTGAGATTAGCGGTCGGAAAACCGATAGTGCGCCCGCGCTTCTCTCCATCCATTACAGTACCTTGGATACGATAAGGACGTCCCAACCAACGAGAGGCATGCGCTAGATCCCCGGTCTGTAGAGCACGGCGAATGCCGGAGCTACTCACCTTGTCCCCATCCAGTTCGAACGGTGGTACAGTGTGGACAGACATCAGCTCTCCTCCCAGTTTCCGAAGTGTATCCTCATGCCCGGCTCCCCGGTGGCCAAACCGAAAATCAAAGCCTACTACCGCCGTTCGAATTTGCAATGGAAGCAGCACGTCAGTCATGAACGCCTCAGGGCTAACCTTGGAAAATTCTTCATTAAAACTCAAAATATAAAGTACATCCACACCCATATCGGCCAGAATAGTCTGCTTGTCCGCAAGCGGTGTTAAATAGCCTTCATAATCGCCTTTTTTCATGACTTCCTTCGGGTGAGGGTGAAATGTCATGACAGATACCGGCACTTTCTGTTCACGAGCCAGCGCAACGGCCTTGCATATCACGCTTGCGTGTCCCAGATGAAGACCATCGAACTGACCGATCGCCGTGACCTGTGGACGTCCCCACTGCTGCAAAAGCTCATCACTCAATGGATAAGATAACGATACGGTAATCATTATTAATTCACCTGCATTTCACATCATTTGACTAACTTCGTCAAAATTATAGCACAATTCAAGGTAAAAAAACTTTAATTGGGGCGATCGCACCTGATTCATCCCGCCCATATATCCCTAAAAACGTTTTATCCTCTTTATACAATCGGAAGGGCTGGCTGTCCGTCACAGGTGGTGAAATCATACTCAGCGACAGGCGTTGGCCTTGCAGAGCCGCAGCTACCTTGGCTTCAGCCACTATATGCTCAGGCATATAGTCAATCGCCTGATCGGTTGCAATAAGTCGCTCTCCAAGACTGCCATCCGCTACGAAGCGTTCTATCTCTTCGAACGTCAGGCAACGTTCCGCAGGAATTCCCGCAGACATAGTTCGCTCCAGCTTAACCATCGTTGAAGGATATCCCAATTCACGGCCAATATCAACACATAGTGTACGGATATACGTGCCTTTGGAACATAAGGCACGGAAGGATATATCCACATACGATCCCGTCTCCGTGAATCCTGTCATTTCCAGCTCATAAATGTTTACTTCACGGCTTTTACGTTCCACGGTTTTGCCTTCTCGGGCCAGCTCGTATAGACGTTTTCCATCTACTTTGAGCGCAGAGTACATTGGTGGCACCTGGGAAATTGTACCGACAAAACGCTCCAGAACCGCTTTGGCTTCCACTTCCGTCACCTCTACTGGACGTTCACTCTCTTCCGTGATTGTCCCAGTCAGGTCTTCGGTATCAGTGGCAATACCTAATCGCAATGTAGCCCGGTATTCCTTGGGCCGCTCCTGCATGTATTCCACCACTCGGGTAGCACGTCCCAGACACAAGGGCAGCACACCGGTTACCTGCGGATCAAGCGTTCCGGTGTGTCCGATTCGCTTCATACCCAATAAACGGCGAGCCTTGGCCACCACATCATGAGAGGTAAATCCAGCAGGTTTATAGACAGGTAGAACGCCTTCCCAAGTTGCCTGTTCCTTCTTCATCGGGTTCATAGCTCAGACTTCACCCGCCCTACAACTGTCTCAATGATATCTTCCAGCTTACCCTCTAGCCGGCAGCCAGCCGCACGCACATGTCCACCGCCCCCAAATGATTGAGCCAACGCAGCTACATCAACATTCCCTGCCGATCTCAAGCTGGCCTTGACCGCTTGATCATTAATAACTTTAAAGAAAATGCCTACTTCAACCCCACGAATATTTCTTGGATAATTCACAATGCCTTCCAAGTCCTCATTTACAGAGCCACATTCCGTCATATCGTCAGGTGTTACAACGACCCAAGCGACTTTACCATCCTCCGACATCGTGAGCGTTTGCAATGCTTTTGTCAGCACCTTCATTTGGGGAAAGGTCATTTCCTCAAGCAATTTCTCGGACAAAGATGGACCATCTACACCGTAAGCAAGTAACTGTGATACCGTAGACATCACTTTCGGTGAAGTGTTGGAGTAGCGGAAGCCTCCTGTATCCGTCAGCAACCCTGTATATACAGCCGTTGCTACTTCAACGTCCCAGGTTACTGCAAATTCTTCCAGTAGATCAAAAAGAATTTCCGCTGTTGCCGCAGCATCCGACTTAATCACATTAACCGTACCATAAGCATCATTCGTAGGATGATGATCAATATTCAGGATAATGGCATCTTCCGTAAAAAACTGCTCTGTCAAACCAACACGACGGTAATCCGCACAATCTACACAAATGATCCGGTTGTATTTACGTTCTGGCGGTTGCTGGCTCATATCCATAATCTCATCGGCATGCCATAAAAAATCCATACGCTTCGGAATAGGTCCCTCATTCAGCATGGTAAATTTTTTCCCCAGACATGAGAGAAGCCAGCCCACCGTTACGGTGGAGCTGACTGCGTCTCCGTCCGGCTGTACATGCGATACGATCAGGTAATCATCATGCTCCAGAATAAATTCCTTCGCTTGTTGAAGCGCCTGTTCATAGGTATGCATTGCCTTCTCCTTTACATTCAGTTCATGGTTCCTTCAGACAAACTAAAAGTTTTATTTTTCATCCTTGTCGATATCACTCAGCAGCTTTTCAATTCGACTGCCGTAAGCAATAGATTCGTCAATTTTGAAAATCAACTCAGGAATATGGCGCAGCCGTATCCGTTTGCCAAGTTCAGAACGAAGATAACCGTTCGCTTTGTCTAATGCTTTCAGGGAAGAATTTTTTTGTTCTTCATCCCCAAGTACGCTCAAGTATATTTTCGCTTGGGACAAATCGTTTGTGAGATCGACACCCGTTACCGTGATAAAACCGATGCGGGGGTCTTTTAATTCGGTTTGTATGAGTTGGCTTAGCTCCTTCTTGATCTGCTCGCCAACCCGACCTGTACGTATTTTAGCCATGGATGCTCACCTCTCTGCCGTTAGCGCTCCACTGTTTCCATGACGAACGCTTCAATAATGTCGAGTTCCTTAACATCATTATAGCCATCAAGGGTAATACCGCATTCGTAACCTTGGGCAACTTCTTTTGCGTCGTCCTTAAAGCGTTTCAGTGAGTCGATTTTACCTTCAAAAATGACGATGCCGTCACGAATCAGGCGTGCTTCTGCTGAACGGGTAATTTTACCGGACGTCACCATACAACCAGCGATCGTACCGACTTTTGTAACTTTGAATACGTTACGGACTTCAGCGTGCCCGATCACATTTTCTTTATACTCAGGATCCAGCATGCCCTTCATGGCTTGCTCTATTTCTTCAATGACATTGTAAATGACGCGGTGTAGACGAATGTCCACTTTTTCAGCTTCCGCTGTAGATTTCGCCTGGTTATCCGGACGAACATTAAAACCAATGACAATGGCATTGGAAGCTGCGGCCAAAATAATATCGGATTCGGTGATTGCTCCTGCACCACTGTGAAGAATTTTAACGCGCACACCTTCGACTTCAATCTTGTTCAAGGAACCTTTCAGCGCTTCGACGGAACCTTGCACGTCACCTTTAATTATGACGTTCAGATCCTTCATCTCACCATCCTTGATGTGTTGGAACAGGTCATCCAGCGTTACGCGGGTATTACTGCCCAGGTCAGATTGACGTTGGGTAATCGCACGTCTGTCAGCAATAGCACGGGCTTTGCGCTCATCCTCGAACACCATGAACGGATCGCCAGCAAGTGGAACTTCTGTCAAACCAGTAATTTCAACTGGAGTGGAAGGACCTGCTTCCTTAAGACGACGACCTTTATCGTTGACCATGGCACGAACACGTCCGAAGCAGTTACCCGCTACGAAAGCATCGCCGACTTTCAGTGTACCGTTCTGAACGAGGATACGGGCTACAGAACCACGACCTTTATCCAGCTCGGCCTCGATGATGGTACCACGTGCCCGTTTGTCTGGGTTCGCTTTGTACTCATTCACTTCAGCTACGAGCAGAATCATTTCGAGAAGGTCTTCCAGACCCATTCTTTGTTTCGCGGAAACGTTGACGAAAATCGTATCGCCGCCCCACTCTTCAGGTACCAATTCATATTCAGTGAGTTCTTGCTTCACTTTATCCGGGTTGGCATCCGGTTTGTCGATCTTGTTCACAGCTACGATAATTGGCAGACCTGCCGCTTTCGCATGGTTAATAGCTTCGACCGTCTGTGGCATAACACCGTCGTCAGCTGCAACCACGATAATCGTCATATCTGTCACTTGAGCACCACGTGCACGCATAGCGGTAAAGGCTTCGTGACCCGGCGTATCCAAGAAAGTGATTTTTTTGCTGTTGATTTCAACTTGGTATGCACCAATATGCTGTGTAATACCGCCAGCTTCGCCACCAGTTACATTAGTGGAGCGAATGGCATCCAGCAAAGTCGTTTTACCATGATCGACGTGACCCATAATCGTTACAACAGGTGGACGTGTTTTCAGATCCGCAGGATCATCATTTTCTTCCACAGTTTCAAAACGATCTTCTTCGACCGGAATTTTCACTTCTACCTCGACGCCAAAGTCTCCGGCAAGCAAGAGAATGGTATCCATATCCAGTTCCTGGTTAATGGTCGCCATTGTTCCGAGCATAATCAGCTTTTTGATGACTTCTGACGCATCCTTGTGAAGAAGCTTGGCTGTTTCGCCTACGGTCATCTCACCACGCACAATAATTTTCTTAGGCGTGTTGTCGATTTTCTCGCGACGCTCCTGTTGTTGACCTTTACCACGATTGTTGAATTTCCCACCACGATTGCTTCCACCGCGATTATTGCCTCCACGACCACCGTTACCACCGCGTCCGCCGCCTTGACGGTTATCGTCAAAACGTCCTTGACCGGAACGGTTACCACTGTTGTTGGAGTTACTACCTGTACGGTTGCCGCCACTACGGTTCGCATTGTTGCTTCCTGTGGAAGAGGACGTTCTTACTGCCGTACCGCCCTGACTACTTCCCTGAGGACGTGAGTTAGTGCTTTGGTTACCTTGAGGACGCGAACCTGTGTTGCCGCCGGGACGCTGCTGTCCTCCCTGTTGTTGACCATTACTGCGGTTCTGGGTGCTTTGTTGACCACTTGGTCTACTAGTACTTTGTTGACTGCGGTTTTGACCGCCCTGCTGACTACTTTGCGCTTTTGGAGCGCTGCTTCGGTTACTGTTTTGGTTGTTGTTTGTCCTATTCATACTTACCTGCTTTTCCTGTTGATTTTTGGTTTGCTCAGTTGAATGATTACTATTCTGGCTTGAACCGGCCTGATTCGAGCTTACTTGCGCCGTGCCTGCTCCGCCTTGCTTGGCCGCAGCATTGGATTTAATATTCTTAAAAAAATTTTCCACTTTACCTACGGCATCGTGTTCCATGACGCTCATATGGTTGTTCACGGGAATATCCAGCCGTTTAAGAATGGTGATAATTTCTTTGCTGCTCATGTTCAACGATTTGGCGTATTCGTATACCCGCACTTTGTCTTTGCTTTCTTGTTTACTCAATATACTCCACCTCCGACATTATCCCCGCATGTTTCTTGATCAATTTCGCGAATCCTTGATCCGTCACAGCCAGCACAACCCGTTCAGGTTTGCCGATACTGCTTCCCAAGCTTTCCCGGTCAAATCCTATCAATAAGGGGATTTTGTACGTCCCGCATTTGTCGCGGAATTTCTTTTGAGTATTCATTGAAGCATCTTTCGCAAGAATGACCAGCTTGGCTTCTGAAGACCTGATCGCTTTATAAACGATCTCATCACCTGTTAGCAGCTTGCCAGCTCTCATGGCAAGACCCAATCCAGACAGCGCCTTATTCATCCTGCACGCTGCCTTGTGCCGCCAGGAATTCTTCCTCGACGGCAGCAAAATCACGACTTAGCTGCTCATAAATATCAGGATGGACCGAGTGCTTCAATGCTCGATCCAGTGCCTTGCTCTTTTGAGCCAGCTTGAAGCAGGCGGCTTTGCCGCACAAGTAAGCGCCGCGTCCCGACTTTTTGCCAGTCAAGTCAATCAACACTTCGTCTTCAGGGGTTTTGACGACACGGATCAACTGCTTCTTTGGCATCATTTCATGACAGGCCACACATTTGCGCAAAGGTATCTTTCTCTGTTTCATGCATTAACCCCCCTACACCCCGCTTAATCTACAGAAACGGAATCCTGATGCATTTCATCGGTGGATGTTCTCGGTCTGCCGAGTTCTTCCTCCGCCTGTGTTTCACTCTTAATATCAATTTTCCAGCCAGTAAGCTTAGCAGCAAGACGAGCATTTTGCCCTTTGATACCAATAGCTAGAGAAAGCTGATAATCAGGCACAATAACACGCGCCATTTTCTCTTCTTCAAATACCTGAACTTCAAGCACCTTGGAAGGACTCAGCGCATTAGCCACGTACTCATCAACATTATCGGAATAGCGTACAATATCGATTTTTTCGCCACGCAGCTCGTTTACAATGGTCTGTACCCTTGTTCCTCTCGGCCCCACACAAGAGCCGACCGGATCAACCTCGTCGTTACGGGAATGAACCGCGATTTTAGAACGGAAGCCTGCTTCACGCGCTACGGAACGAATCTCTACAACACCGTCAAAAATTTCAGGCACTTCGAGTTCGAACAAACGCTTAAGCAGACCCGGATGTGATCGGGACAGCATAATTTGCGGTCCTTTGGTTGTGTTCTCTACCTTGGTAATATAAGCCTTAATCCGATCCAGATGACTGAATTTCTCATTAGGCATCAGTTCGCCCAACGGGAGAACCGCTTCCACCTTGCCAAGATCGATATAAATATTACGTGGGTCTTGGCGCTGTACAGTTCCTGTTACAATATCTTCTTCCTTGTCCACAAACTTGTTGTAGATCAGTCCCCGTTCCGCTTCGCGGATGCGCTGGGTTACGACCTGCTTCGCTGTTTGTGCAGCAATCCGTCCAAAATCACGTGGTGTGACTTCAATTTCAGCGATATCTTCCAACTGAAAATGCGGGTTAATCTCACGGGCCGCAGGCAACGAAATCTCGGTGCGAGGATCCAATACCTCCTCAACGATCAGCTTGCGGGCATATACCTTAATGACTCCCGAGTTGCGGTTCATATCAACACGCACGTTTTGTGCTGTGTTGAAATTCCGTTTGTAACTGGAAATCAAGGCTGCTTCAATGGCCTCAAACAGCACATCCTTGCTGATCCCCTTTTCTCTTTCCAACTCGTTCATTGCTTCAATAAAATCCATACTCATGGATTACTGCTCCCCCTTTCAAATGATGGCACCTGCGTACTGGTCGGCACACGAGGCAAAAAAACATGTAGTACATGTCAAACGGCAACAGTCAAATCTGAATTAAAATATGATCGCGAGCCTTGCACCAGCTACCTTGTCATAAGGTATAGCATGCTTCTTTTGTCCGCTTTGAACGGTGAGTTCCCCATCTTCAAAAGAAAGCAAACGACCTTCGAATTCCTTCAGGCCGTTGATCGGCTCGTATGTAGTAACGAATACGTTTTTGCCTACCGCTTTAGCAACGTCCTCCGCTTTTTTCAACGGTCTCTCGGCGCCTGGTGAAGACACTTCCAGAAAATATGCTGTAGAAACAGGGTCATTTTCATCCAACTTTTGACCCAGATATTCACTGATCATACTACAGTCGTCCAGATCAATTCCTCCGTCTTTGTCTACAAAAACGCGAAGAAACCAATTGCTGCCCTCTTTGACATACTCGACATCGACCAGTTCAAAACCATGCTCATCGAGGTAAGGTTGGGCCATTTCTTCTACTACTGATTTGATCTTTGGTGTGCTCAAAGATTATAACCTCCAAAAGTGAACTTTCCTGTGGTGAAAAAAAGACGCCCGATTGCCATGGACAATGCTTCTCCATCACCGGCATTTTCATTTTCATTTGATGTAATGTTCATTTCGGGCTCACTGCAAATAAACCGGCTTACCGGTTTCGTGCCCAAAAATAACCTTTTCACGTTGTAACTGTATATCAAACAGTAAAGAGTGGGTTTCCCCACTCTTTTAGCAACGGTTTTATCTCCATGATTACCAAAAAAATTATAACATAACCATAGTTATGTGACAAGTGCCAGAGCTTGACTACTGTGGTTCAGATTAAAACAGAGACAGCTGATTACTCTCTGGCAGACCTCGAAAGCACCCCATCTGGGACAACATTTCGACAATGGTTTTACTAGCCTTCGATTTTTGTTGAAAATCCTCGACAGACAAAAATTCACCCTGTTCACGGGAGGCTGCGATGTTACGTGCTGCATTGTCTCCAATTCCCTGAAGGGCTCCGAACGGCGGAATGAGTGAATCTCCGTCCACCTTGAAGCGTGTAGCTTCGGAACGGTACAAATCGATGGATTTAAAACTAAACCCGCGAGCCGTCATTTCCAGAGCCATTTCCAGGATCGGAAGCATCCCTTTTTCTTTGGGCGGTGCCTGAAACCCGAGCTGCTCGATTTCGACAATCTTCCGCGCGATTGCATCATATCCCTGGCAACACAGCTCAATATCAAAATCGGCTGCACGTACTGAAAAGTAAGTCGCATAATATTCAATCGGATAATACAGCTTAAAGAACGCTGTGCGCACTGCTGAAATAACATAGGCTGCAGCATGCGCCTTCGGAAACATGTACTGGATTTTCAGACAGGAATCAATGTACCACTGTGGCACCTTGCATTTTTTCATTTCCTCAATCCATTCGGCACTAAGCCCTTTACCTTTACGTACGCTCTCCGTAATTTTAAAGGCCAGTCCTGCGTCCATCCCCGCCTTGTAAATGAGAAACAGCATGATATCATCACGGCAACCAATTACGGTCTTGATGTTGCAGGTATTATTCTTAATCAGTTCCTGTGCATTCCCTAGCCATACGCCTGTGCCATGTGACAGTCCGGATATTTGCAGTAAATCTGCAAAAGAACTTGGCTGCGACTCTACTAGCATTTGGCGTACGAACTTCGTCCCCATCTCCGGTACACCATAGGTTGCAACAGGCGTTCGGATTTGCTGGGGTGTTACACCGAGCGCCTCCGTGGAGTTGAACATGCTCATCACCTTAGGATCATTCATTGGAATGGTCGTAGGATCGACACCGGTCAAATCCTGAAGCATTCTCATCATGGTCGGATCATCATGACCCAGAATATCGAGTTTGAGTAGATTCGCATCAAAAGCGTGATAATCAAAATGCGTTGTTTTCCATTCCGAGCTCGTATCATCGGCCGGGTACTGTACCGGCGTAATATCCTCGACCTCAATATAATCGGGAACAACGACAATTCCGCCTGGATGTTGCCCGGTACTGCGTTTTACCCCCGTACAGCCCGAAGCCAGCCTGTTCAGCTCAGCCCCACGCCATTTTTTATGATGAGCCTCTTCATATTTCTTCGCAAAGCCAAAGGCTGTTTTCTCGGCAACCGTACCGATAGTGCCTGCACGGAATACACTTTTTTCACCAAACAGCACTTTCGTGTAGTTATGTGCGACAGGCTGATATTCGCCAGAGAAGTTCAAGTCAATATCGGGAACTTTATCTCCTTTAAAGCCGAGAAACGTTTCAAATGGAATATCCTGTCCCTCACCCTTGAGCTTCCCACCGCAATTTGGACAGTTTTTGTCTGGCAAGTCGAATCCACTCGGCACACTGCCGTCCAAGATCCATTCACTATGTCTGCATTCAGGATTAACGCAAATATAATGGGCAGGCAGTGGATTAACCTCAGAAATACCGAGGAAAGTAGCGACCACAGAAGATCCAACAGAACCCCGTGAACCTACCAGGTATCCATCCTGATTAGACTTTTTAACCAGACGCTCGGAAATGAGATAGTTGGCAGAGAAACCGTATTTAATAATCGGCTCCAGCTCTTTTTCAAGACGGGCTACGACCACCTCGGGTAGTGGCTCACCATAAATGGATTGAGCCGTCTCATAGCATGTATTGCGTATTTCCTCGTCCGCCCCATCCAGCAGTGGCGTAAACAGCTTGTCTGGGAACAGCTCCAGCTCTTCAAACCGCTCCGCCAGCTCGCTGGTATTCGTCACAACGACTTCATAGGCTTTTTCCTCACCCAAAAACTCGAATTCTGCCAGCATTTCATCCGTTGTGCGCAGATGGGCATCTGGCTTACGGATATCTTTTAGCGGACTAAATCCCGTAATGCCGTGTATCGTAATATCACGGTACAGCTTATCGCGCGTTTCCAAATAGTGAACATTGCCTGTGGCAATTACGGGCTTATCCAGTCGCCGTCCAATTTCGCATACTTTGCGTATGGCCGTTTTCAGAGCATCAGGACCACTTACCAGTTGCTTTTCCACCAGATGCATATACATCGTCAAAGGTTGAATCTCCAACACATCATAAAACTGTGCAATTTCCTCGGCTTCTTCCTCGGACTTGTTCAACACAGCCTCGAAGAACTCTCCTTTTTCGCAGCCAGAAATAATAAGCAACCCGTCTCTCATTTCTGACAATTTTGATTTAGGAATACAAGGCACACGCTTGAAATATTCGGTATGAGACATCGAAACCAGCTTGTACAGATTTTTTTTACCAATCGGATTGAGAGCATAAATACAGCAGTGAAAAGGACGAACGGTCGATAAATCCTTACCTACATAATCATTCAGACGGTCAAGCATTTTTATACCCTTAATTTGTTCCGCATCATTCAGCAAGCCATATAGCACTTCAGTCAATGCGACCGTATCGTCAATGGCTCGGTGATGGCTTTCGAGTGCAACTTTATATTTGGCCGTCAGTGTATTCAGACGGTGATTTTTCATTGTTGGAAACAGTAAACGGGCCAGTTCCAATGTATCCAGTACCGGATTGGTCATTTCAGGCAAACCCATATTTCGAAGGGTGGCCTGGATAAAGCCGACATCAAATCGCGCATTATGGGCAACCAATACAGCATCGCCAGCAAAAGCTACAAACTCCTTCATAACAGGTTCTACATCCGGCGCATCCTTGACCATTTCATCGTTAATGTTGGTCAGTTGCTGGATATTGTATGGTATACGCTCATGCGGATTGACAAAGGTAGCATAACGATCAACTTCTTTGCCTTCATGCATTTTAACAGCCGCAATCTCAATAATTTTATTCTGTGTAACCGACAAACCGGTGGTTTCAATATCAAAAACGACATAAGTCGCTGTTTTCAAATTTAATGGCTGGGACTGCATTACAACCTCAACCGCATCATTAACCACATTAGCCTCAATACCGTAGATCATTTTAATTCCGTTTTTCTTTGCTGCTTTTGCTGCATCGGGATAGCATTGCACACCACCGTGATCGGTAACTGCAATTGCCTTGTGCCCCCATTTAGCAGCTGTTTTGACATATTGGTCGATGGAACTTACAGCATCCATTGCGCTCATCTTTGTGTGCAGATGGAACTCAACCCGTTTTTCCTCTGCATTATCCTTACGTGTGGGTGGAGCCTGTACTTCAACTAGATCGGAAGGAATCATAACCAGCTCGGGAATTTGCATAAAGCGATCATATTCAACTCGACCCCGCACTTTGACCCATTTCCCGTTAGCCAACAGACTGAGGATCTTCAGATCTTCTTTGGTTTTAGCAAACATTTTCATTTGCAGCGAATCACTAAAGTCTGTCAAATAATACGTAAACAACGTACTGCCATTGCGCAATTCTTTACTGTCCAAACCGAAGATTGTTCCTTGTAAGGTGACTTTCTTCTCTTCGTCCTGAATATCTTGCATCGGAACAGCCGGTTCTTTGATGTCATAACCAAATTGAAGCCGTACGTCTCCTTCTTCTTCATCCAAAGGCGGCATTTCAGATTCCATACTTTCCATCATCTGCTGAATAACTTCGCGTTCTTCCTGCATCTTTTTCTCTTGGAATTGCTGTAATGCCTCCTGGTTACTTTCACCCACCTGGACTTTAATGCGCATAGAGAGCCCAAAATATTTATCGTAAAATTTGATGATAGCTTGATCTATCTGCTTTTTACGCGCCAGTTCCAATGACATACTATCGCTCATCGTCAGTAATAATAGTCCGTCTTCCCACTCATGCACAGCCCGGTTCATCCAACCGTTAACAGATGGAATTTCACGATGCACCCACTCTAGAAAAAGCTTCCAGTATTCACCGATGATATCACCAGGTTGAACCTGCTCACTATACTGAAAACGGAACGTAATTTTTGCGATGTGACTCATTTTTTCCTGTACTTGAATACAGAACGTACGATACACCTGAGCGGGGACGAGTGTCTCCTTGGCAATGGTGATATTCCAATCCTTATTGGTACGGCTAATCTCCACCTGATCAATCCAACCGTCCAAAAAATAAGGTTCAACCACTCCCGCTGGCATCACAACCTGCTTCATCAGCAGTTCCAGCCGCTTTCTCTTTTCTTCAGCTCCGCCCATGGCTCTCCCCCCAATTTCAAATCTACCATTCTGAAAACATGAAAAGCTTCTGCGTCTAAAACATCTCCGACCGCAAAAGCTTTTCGTAGCCCTCTTCAATCCTCCTCACAACAACATAGATCCTTCGGAACATTGTCCCGTAACAGCTATCCTGTTGGCGAAGAGAATGAAGTGAGTATAATGGTGTTGCCCTACTTCTTTATTAGTACGCCCGCGCGAACACTACTGTATGCTTGGCTGGTTTGCCACAGCACAGACATGTGGTCTTTTGCTCGGTTGTTTTAAACGGTATGTTACGGCTTGTAGCGCCTGTCACTTCTTTAACTTTATCTTCACATTCTTCAGATCCACACCAACCTGCCAAAGTAAAGCCACGTTTTTCTTCCATAAGTGTCTTCATTTCATCCAGCGTATCGACGGAATAGAAGTTTTCTTCCATGAAACTCTTCGCACGATCAAACATTTCCTGCTGTACCTGTGCGAGCATCGCGTGGACTTCTTCAACCAGATTGTCTTGCTGTACAATTTTTTTCTCACCGCTGATACGGGATACGAGCACACAGACACCGTTTTCCATATCACGAGGTCCGATCTCCAGGCGAACCGGTACACCGCGCATTTCATATTCGTTAAATTTCCAGCCTGGACTCACATCGCTGCGGTCGTCCATTTTCACACGCACACCTGCTTGTTTCAACTCAGCAAACAGTTCATCTGCACGGGCGATAACTGCGTCACGCTTCTTAGGTGGTCCAATTGGAACCATAATAACCTGCGTAGGCGCAACTTTAGGAGGCAATGCCAGGCCACGGTCATCTCCATGGACCATAATCAGTGCACCGATCAAACGTGTACTTGTTCCCCAGGAAGTCGTATGCGCGAATTCCAGGTTGTTTTCACGGCTCAAATATTTAATGTCAAAGGCAACGGCAAAGTTAGTCCCCATATAGTGAGAAGTCCCGGCTTGTACCGCCCGTCCATCCTTCATCATCGCTTCCAGTGAAAATGTATCCTTCGCACCTGCAAATTTTTCAGAAGGTGTTTTTTGTCCAGTAATAACCGGAATAGCTAGAACTTCCTCGATGACCTCACGGTAAACTTCCAGCATTTTCATCGTTTCTTCGCGTGCTTCTTCTTCTGTTTCATGTGCTGTGTGACCTTCTTGCCACAAAAATTCACTTGTACGCAAGAAAGGCAGCGTGCGTTTTTCCCAACGCACCACGTTAGCCCATTGGTTAATAAGCACAGGCAGATCACGATAAGATTGAATCCATTTGGAGTACATATGACCAATCATGGTTTCCGAGGTTGGACGTATTGCAAGACGCTCTTCCAGTTTTTCCCCGCCAGCCTCGGTTACCCAAGGTAGCTCAGGATTAAAGCCTTCGACATGCTCTTTTTCCTTTTGAAAAAAGCTTTCGGGAATGAACATTGGAAAATAGGCATTACGGTGTCCCGTTTCTCTGAAACGCACGTCCATGGCTTCCTTGATATGCTCCCAAATTTCAAAACCATCGGGACGGAATACAATACACCCACGAACCGGGGAATAATCCATCAGTTCTGCTTTTTTAATAACATCAATATACCATCGGGAAAAATCTTCGCTCTGCGGCGTAATTTCCTCGACAAACTGTTTATCGTTCGACATAGAAATGCATGTCCTCCCATACAGACCGGTTTTATATAAGTCCGTCTCTAATTAACCATTAATTAAGCGTAAAATATCATTATACGTGACCGCAATCATAAGCAGGAATAGCATAGCAAAACCAACGAAATGGACCATTCCTTCCCTGCTCGGATCAACGGGACGTCCTCTTACCGCCTCCACACCAAGGAAAACAAGTCTGCTTCCATCCAGCGCCGGAATAGGCAATAGATTAAATATTCCCAGATAAAGACTCATTATAGCAGTCCAATACGTCAACTGCTCAATACCCTGCTTGGCAATTTGTCCCGTCACTTCAAAAGTACGTACCGGGCCTCCCAGGTCATTGATAGAAAAACGTTGAATGAGCTGGCTAAATCCTTGGAAAATAATATCGGTCGTTCTGACCATGGATTGTCCGGCAAATTTGAACGTTTCTCCCACACCTGCTTGGCGTTTTGGGAGTTCAGGTACAATGCCCACCTTGCCACCCTTTTGTCCTTCCATTGCACGAGGTGTAATAGTAAGATCAAAGGTCTTATTATCACGGCGAACCGTCCACTTCATCGGCTTGTCTTGAGAATCCGCAATCAGTTTGATCATGTTTTCAACATTCGAACCAATGGCAATTCCATTCACCGATTCGATGATATCTCCCTTATGCAAATCAGCTTCAGCAGCAGGCATACCTGCTGTAATTTCACTAATTTGGACATAAGTCGGGTTGTCCACTTGTATGCCGACCATCTGGATATGCAGACCAAACAGAATAAAGGCAAGAATAAAATTCATCAGTGGTCCAGCAAAAATAGCCATCGCACGCTGTCCTACTGTTTTACTCCCATACTGTCGATCCTTTGGTGCAATTTGAATGGATTGTCCTTTGGTTACCATCATCGCTTGCGGGTGTACAGTGTATTGCTGATCTTCGCCATCCACATCCAATTTTACAGTTAGCGCCTGCTCCAGATCAATATCCAACACTTCGCCGCGCACTACATTCTTGCGGTTATCCAGTTGGTCCAGATAAATGGTTTTAACGACGCCATCCGTTACGCGTACAGCAATCGTTTGTCCGGTCTCAATTTCATTGACCTCCGGATCCTCTCCCGCCATGCGGGCAAAACCACCGAACGGCAACAAACGCAGCGTAAATCGCGTCTCGTTTCTTTTATAAGAAAACAGTTTCGGACCGAAACCGATCGCAAACTCCCGTACCAGAATCCCGGCGCGTTTGGCAAAATAATAATGCCCCCATTCATGCACCGTCACTATGACGAAAAACATGAGCACCGTCATCAACACTATTTGAATCGTTTCCAATCGTTTCCGTTCCCCTTTCAATGAGATCGAGTTTGTCTTCCTAGATTATCATTATTCTCCGACCCCGCACAAGAGAATCACATTTCGTTTCTTGACCCCAACATTAGCCTACAACCCCGCAGCTATGCTACGAGTCTCTCGGTCACAGGCTTCAATCGCAGACAGATCGGGATCAGCCACATTGATATGTCGCTCCAGCACATGTTCAATGATCGCTTCAATATGCAGAAAAGAAATTTCTCCACGCAGGAAACGAGCAACAGCAATCTCATTAGCTGCATTAAATGCGGTCGGTGCTGTACCACCCATTTTACCACATTCGAAGGCAAGCCTTAAACAAGGAAAACGATTAAAATCCATTTCCTTAAAATGGAGTCTGCCCACCTCAGCAAGTGACAGCGGCTTCGCTGGGGATTTCATCCGCTCAGGGTAAGTCAATGCATATTGAATGGGTACTCTCATATCCGGGTTCCCAAGTTGAGCAACAATGCTTGTATCCTGAAACTCAACATAGGAATGAATAATGCTTTCTGGATGAAGCAACACATGAATCTGCTCATAGTCAAGTCCAAACAGCCAATGCGCCTCAATGACTTCCAGCCCTTTGTTTACCATCGTTGCTGAATCAATCGTAATTTTAGCCCCCATTGACCAATTAGGATGCTTGAGTGCATCTTCCACGGTAACTTCCCGCAGCTGTTCTCTTGTCAAATCTCGAAAAGAACCGCCTGATGCTGTGAGGGTAATATGTGCCACATCTTTCATACGCTCACCATTCAAGCATTGGAAAATAGCTGAATGTTCACTGTCAATCGGCAGCAACGGCACTCCTTTCGCCCGAGCCCGCGCTGTGACCAGGTGACCAGCAGTAACCAGTGTTTCCTTATTGGCCAAACCGATCTGTTTTCCAGCCTCAATCGCGGCTAGCGTGGAGTGCAATCCGACACTGCCCATTACAGCCGTCACAACCATATCCGCCTCAGTATTCGCAGCCAGCTCAACGAGTCCTTCATTTCCCCAATGCAGTTCCATTCCAGAAGGTAGTAAAGGACGAATTTCATCTGCCAGCTGTCGAGTACCGACAGACACTTTTTGGGGTTGATAGAGATGCGCCTGCTCAGCAAGTAACTTTATATTAGAACCACCCGCTAAAGCCTCAACAGTAAACTGATCCGGGTGCATGGACACCACATCCAGCGTTTGGGTTCCAATAGATCCGGTTGAACCAAGTACCGTAATTCTTTTCATGATGCACCTTCCTATCCTGAAAATCACTATTATCAGGAGCTCATTGTTTGTTGTTCAGGCAGCTATGCTACTAGTTTCATCCTTTTTAATGGCACAGTGTGAGCAGCATAGAGATTAATCCTGATCATAAACTGTATCACCAGGCAAAATTCATGGAAGCAGCATCAGCATATGGACAAATGGAAAAACGACAATCCAGCTGTCGCAGCGGTCTAGGATACCACCGTGCCCTGGCAGCAGATTACCGGAATCTTTAATGCCGTACACTCGTTTGTATGCAGATTGTACCAAATCGCCCAGTTGCCCTACAACCGCACATGACAAACCGATACCGAAGGCTTTGCCCCATGGCAGCAGTCCTCCTGACAATCCAGCGAACACCAGAGCTATAACCAGCGCTAAAATAATTCCGCCAATGGATCCTTCGACCGTTTTGTTTGGACTGATCGCAGGCCATAGCTTCGTCTTTCCTGCCATTTTGCCTACAAAATATGCTCCTGCATCACTTGCCCAAATACAAGCCAATAACAAAAAAGTCCATAAAAGTCCATGTTCCATATGACGTGATTCAGCAATATACGAAAATCCAAATCCTATATAAACGGTACCAAGAAATAGTATGGCTACCGTTTGAATCGGTATTTTATTTTTCGTTCCTACCGTGATGATCATAAAAGCTATCATTACCAGCCAAAGCATACTGGCAAAGGGTAATGGTGAGTGCAAACCCAAAGGTTGATACGGGAATACAAAAGCTAATATGCTTACGTAGCCAAGTATTGCTGTACCTCCAAAAGGAGGTACCTGCGTCATTCGTGAGAACTCATAAAATCCGATTAGGGCCATCACCAATATAAGCAAATGGTAGGCCAAGCCGCCCCACAGGACCATCGCCAAAAAGAATATGCCTGCCAGAATACCGGTAATTAATCTCTGTCTCAACGGCTTTCATCCTCCATTTACTTCAGTCCGCCATACCGTCGTGATCTTTGCTGATATTCGATCACCGCTTCGTATAAGTGTTCTTTCTTAAACTCAGGCCAATAAATATCAGTAAACCACAACTCACTGTAGGCAAGCTGCCAGAGCATAAAATTACTGAGTCTAAGCTCCCCGCTTGTTCGAATCAATAAATCAGGGTCTGGCATACCACTAGAAAGCAACGTGTTTCCGATCAGCTCAGATGTTATATCTTCCGTTTTAAGCTTTCCAGCCTCAATTTGACGGCCTAATGTTTGCATGCATTCTGTGATTTCCAACCGACTGCCATAATTTAATGCAAAATTAAGAACAAGTCCGGTATTATTTTCAGTTCGCCGAGTCGCTTCAGTCAGCGCTTCAACGGTATGAGAAGGTAAATGCTCCTTGTTCCCCATCATACGCACCTGCACATTTTTTTCAATCAGCTCATCTAGCTCAATTGCCAAAAATTCTTGCGGCAACCGCATTAGAAAATCAACTTCGTCCTTTGGACGCGTCCAATTTTCAGTTGAAAAAGCAAACAAAGTCAAATACTTAATGCCCAGTTCATCCGCCGCAATTGCTGTGCGTTTCACTGCCTTCATTCCATTTTGATGCCCTACAATCCGCGGCATTCCAATCCGTTTGGCCCATCTGCCGTTCCCATCCATGATGACAGCAACATGCTGCGGAATATTGTCTTTTGAAATGGCCGGTGTTTGCTGTTTTTGTTCCCCGTTCCACCAAGACCGAACCCGTTTGATCATTCCAGTTCCTCCAGCATTCTCTGAAAATGTGCCTCAGGCTTGAAAAGAGACAAACCCCACCATAAGGGAGGGGCTGCCAATCTTTTAAACTTCCATAATTTCTTTTTCTTTTGCAGCTAAAACTTTATCTACTTCAGCGATAAATTTATCAGTCGTTTTCTGGATATCTTCCTGATGTTTACGAGATTCGTCCTCGGAAATATCACTTTTTTCCATTTTTTTGATATCATCATTTGCATCACGACGAATGTTACGAATAGCGATCTTCGCTTCTTCACCGTTCTTTTTCGTCAGCTTCACCAAGTCAGTTCTGCGCTCTTCCGTCAAAGCTGGAATGCTCAGACGAATGGTGTTACCATCATTTGAAGGCGTCAAACCTAAATCGGATTTTTGGATAGCGCGCTCGATATCGGCCAAGGAAGATTTGTCCCAAGGCTGAATCATCAAGGTCCGACTGTCAGGTGTATTGACATTCGCCAACTGATTGACTGGAGTCATTGCTCCATAATACTCAACCTGCACACGGTCCAGTAAAGCTGGTGTTGCCCGTCCTGCACGCAAAGATGCAAGATCACGTTGCAATGCCTGGATTGCTTTTTGCATGCGCTCTTCAGCACTCTTTTTCACAGATTGTGGCATTAATTTACACTCCCTTTGACGATCGTACCAATTTTTTCACCCAGCACGACACGTTTAATGTTACCTTGCTCTGTAATAGCAAAGACAATCAACGGAATATTGTTATCCATGCACAGCGAGGAAGCTGTAGAATCCATGACACCGAGATTTTTGTTGAGCACATCCAAATACGTAAGCTGCTCATATTTCTCGGCTGTGCTATCTTTAAACGGATCAGCGGAATATACGCCATCCACTTTATTTTTAGCCATCAGAATCACTTCTGCTTCAATCTCAGCAGCTCGCAAAGCAGCCGTAGTATCAGTCGAGAAGAATGGATTCCCTGTACCTGCCGCAAAAATAACAACCCGACCTTTTTCCAGATGGCGGATAGCTCTACGGCGGATGTAAGGTTCTGCAATCTGTTGCATCGCGATAGATGTTTGCACACGCGTAGGCACTTCAATTTGTTCCAAAGCATCCTGTAAGGCCAGTGAGTTCATCACCGTTGCCAGCATCCCCATGTAATCTGCCGTTGCCCGGTCAATTCCGTTGGCACTTCCAGCAATACCACGCCAGATATTACCGCCTCCGCACACGATAGCAACTTCTACTCCCAGTTCCACCACGTCCTTGACTTGCTCAGCAATCGACGCAATCGTATCCGCGTCAATACCGTAACCGTTAGGACCTGACAGCGACTCTCCACTAACTTTCAGGACAACACGCTTAAACACAGGTTTTTCCAAATGATCACCCTCCAATATCATTTATACTTTATGTAACAGGATAGGTGTCCTGTTGCAAGAAAAGGAACACTGATGTGTTCCATTCCCGTTTTTTCATATGCAATTACCGTTCGTTGGTAATTATTGTTTCACTTGAGACATAACTTCTTCGTAGAAGTTGTCTTCTTTTTTCTCCAGACCTTCACCCAGTTCAAAACGAACAAAGCGACGCAGGGAGATGTTTTCGCCAATTGTACTGATTTTTTCGTTGATAAGCGTAGAGATCGTTTTGTCCGGATCTTTGATGAAAGATTGTTCCAACAAGCAGAACTCTTCATAGAACTTACCGATGCGGCCTTCAACCATTTTTTCAACGATTTTTTCTGGTTTACCTTCGTTCAACGCTTGTGCTTTCAGGATTTCTTTTTCTTTTTCGAGCTCTTCCTGTGGCACTTCTTCACGACGAACATAACGAGGGTTCGATGCAGCGATATGCATTGCGATGTCGCGTACAAAATCTCTGAACTGGTCTGTTTTAGCTACGAAGTCTGTTTCGCAGTTCACTTCTACCAGTACGCCGATACGGCCGCCAGCATGAATGTAGGATTCAACAACGCCTTCAGTAGCAATACGACCTGCTTTGTTGGCTGCAGCCGCAAGTCCTTTTTCACGCAGAACTTCAACCGCTTTTGTCAAATCACCGTTTGCTTCTTCAAGCGCTTTTTTACAATCCAGCATTCCTGCGCCTGTTTTTTCACGAAGCTCTTTTACTGCGCTAGCATTAACTGCCATATTATTTCCCTCCAAATTTGATTTTCAATTGGTATATCGTGCTTTATTCCTTAAAAAAAGGGTAGTGAGAGGTTATACACCTGCCAACCACCCTTTTCATTTAATTCATATAGGTAATTCCTAATGGAAATATTACGCTGTAGTTTCTTCGCCTTGGTTTGCTTCCATAACTGCATCAGCCATTTTACCTGTCAGCAATTTAACAGCGCGGATCGCGTCGTCATTACCTGGGATAACATAGTCGATTTCATCTGGATCGCAGTTTGTATCAACGATACCTACGATTGGGATACCCAATTTACGAGCTTCAGCAACCGCGATACGTTCTTTGCGTGGATCAATAATGAACAGAGCACTTGGAAGGCCCTTCATATTTTTGATACCGCCCAAGAATTTCTCAAGACGATCTTTTTCTTTGCGAAGAATGATAACTTCTTTTTTAGGAAGAACAGCGAATGTACCGTCTTCTTCCCAAGCTTCCAGTTGTTTCAAGCGATCAATACGTTTTTGAATCGTTTGGAAGTTAGTCAGCGTACCACCCAACCAACGTTGGTTAATGTAGAATTGACCAGCGCGTGCTGCTTCTTCTTTAACGGAATCTTGTGCTTGTTTCTTCGTGCCTACGAACAGAATTGTACCATTCTCAGCTGCAATGCTTTTTACGAAGTTGTAAGCTTCCTCAACCTTTTTCACTGTCTTTTGCAAGTCAATGATGTAAATACCGTTTCTTTCAGTGAAGATATAACGATCCATTTTCGGGTTCCAGCGACGTGTTTGGTGACCAAAGTGAACCCCAGCTTCCAAAAGCTGTTTCATGGAGATTACTGCCATCTTCACGCACCTCCTAAGTTTGGTTTTTTTGTGTGTCCTCCGCCGACATCATTTTTCATAAAGACTTTCCATTGGAAAGCACCCTTTATAAAATTAACCGACGTGCGTTTTTAACACCGTCAATTAATATACCATAACGCTTGCATCGTTGCAACCAACTTTTCGACAATAGTTGGATCAACGTAAAATGTGACGTTTTACACCTTCCATCGAACTTGTTAGGAAAAAATAAAAATCGTCCACTTCCCGGTCTGGTCAGTTGGACGGCTTCTTCGTAATTTTAGTAATGATAGAACTGAAATCCTCACCTTTAGCAAACTGATAGGTACCGGTACGAATTTTGGTATTGATTTTTTGAGCCTTAGCTGCAGCCTCAAATGCACTAGCATCCGATACGACGCCCACCCGCTGCAACCCTGATGCCACACTTCTCAAGTTGCTTCCGGATGCAATGCTATATTGCACTTGTGGGGTGGCAGGCTGCTTAGGGATAACCGGAGTGGTTGTAGTATCAGATCCTTGAGTTTGCGGCTTATTCGGACTTTGTGGTACGGATGCGCTGGTCGAAGGTTTAGAAGCAGCCGAGGATGTGCTGTTTGCAGGTACCTTTGGTGTTGATGGCGTTTGCGCCGGTTTAGCCTTTTGGGGTGCAACCGGAGTTTTGTTGCCTTCCTTGATCACCTTGTTACGCCATTCCTCTTCTGTCATTTTCGGATCAGCACTGTCACTGATCTCAAGATTTAATTTGGCTGCTGCCTTTACTAATTGCTCACGCGTCATGTTGTTCGGGTCTGTTGAGGATTGCTGAGATTGTCCCTGACCGATTATTGCCAATTGCAGCAGCAGTGCCCCCGTTATAAGACCAGTACCCATGCCTAACATAAATGAACGGTTTTTGATCACGTCACATCCTCCCGTTCCGCGAGTTGCAATATGAGCTGTACTTCGCCACGCTGGATGCCTGATTGCTTGGCTATATAATCCACGGACTTGCCCTGCTCATGCAGCGCGAACAACTCTTGATAACGATCACGGATGGACTCTGGTTCCTGCTCAGTTTCAGGCTCTTGCAATGCCGTCCGCTCCTCCACAGTTACGTGGGGAGCTTCAGAATACCCTTCCTGTACAGACATTCCGGGTTGCGAACCGTGAAATTGACCGCATGCGGCCGCTACCTGATGAGGAATACCTGTATAGTGCATTTCCTTAGATATAGACTCCGTTTGCATAGAGACAGTAGCAAGCACAGCCTGGCGCTCAAGCTCCACGATACGGTTCCGAAGCTCAGCTACTTGCTCCTGTAATGCTGCCTGCTTAACCACGTGCTCCTGCTTCATACCAGATACAAGCTCAATCAGCTCGTCATTGTCATTTTCAATATCGGCCATATATTGCTCCAATGTGGCCTCGACCTTTTGGACGACGGCCTCTTCTGTTCCCCGGCCTGGCTGACGCTTAGGCAGAAGCCAGGCGTAGACAACAGCTGCGGTGCCCAGCAGAACAATATAAATCCATGGTTGATCCACTGCCCATCGTCTCCTTTAATAACGCTTCTCCACCTGTCGGATCAGAGCGAAAAATCAATATGGTGTCCCTTGTACGGATGCTCTGCCGGATGCTCCCTAGGCAGCTCAGTCTCGCCTGACCGGGAGCGGCTCTGCTGGGAAGTATCTCTGCTCTGCTCTCCTGTTTGCCGCTCACCGACGAATGTTTCCGCAGACTGATCTACGGCACTGCTTCGCTGACGCATGTTTTCCGTCTCCAGCACGGTCTTTTGTCCAAGCAATGCCTGGTCATTCATTGGCCGCTGCTGGGACTCACTTTGGTATTTCCCTGCTTCACTAGTGCGAGGTACAGCAATTTGCAATTCAACAGCCTTCAAGCTCATTGGAACACACCCTTTCCGATTGGGCATCCGTATCTGTCTTCCGAGGAATACAATGTTGAATTATTATCAGTGTGCCGAATTACACGAAGGAGGACATGCTGATGTCTCCCTCATGATAATAAAACGCTATTCTTTCCACTGAATCTTTAATAAATTTTGTATATCTGCCGATAACTATTTTAGAGCCACCGTAAATCACATTTTTTACTTCTACACGTGCGCGGCTCGTATCTTCTAATGTTCGTTCAATTTCAAGCATTCTGGACTTGGTTTCCAAAAGCTCCTGTTCATTAGATTTTTTAGTAGATGTCAACTTGATTCGCATAGCCATTCTTTCAGGTGCAAGCTGTCCGGCGGCAGCAAGCTGATCCAATATGGTAAGGGCCTTATTCGTTTTATCCTGGCTGTCTATCTGTTGCTTCAAACGTGCGCGGAGTTCTGTCAGTTCATCGCGCAGTTCGGGAAGCACACCCACTTCGATAATGGTAACTGTGGACATCGTATTACCGATGGTACGAGCCACTACCTTTTGACCAGCTTGTACACTGCCACCCACGATGAGCCCTTTTGTCCCCTCGCAGAGTACATTCTTACTCGCTTTGATCTGGGAATGCATGATGCTCTGGGATACAAGTATATCGCTTCCCGCGATCACGTTACCATCTTGTATGAATGAGCATTTCACATTTTGTGCAGCTTTCACGAATCCCTTATGGTATCCGATAATACCGCCACTGATTTCCACTGAACCTTCCGCCTCAATTTCAGCGCCTTCCACACCGCCGATGACACGAATGTCGCCAGCCGCCCGAACGCGAAAACCTGTCAAGACATTCCCACGAATGACGACGGTTCCAACAAAATCAATGTTACCGACACTATAATCGACGTCCCCGTTCACTTCATATACGGGAAATACATTAAGTTTGCCCTTTTCAGTCGTAGTCACCAAGCCGTCAATAGCCGCATACATCGCAACGCCTTCCGGATGGATCACTACATTTTTTCCAACTTTAAAACGCGCCTCTTTACCTGGAAGAAAAGGAATCTCTTCTCCGGTTACAGCAATACCCGGTACACCCGGCAGAGGATCAACCCGTTCGGCAATCAGTTGTCCACGTTTTACATTCCTTAAACGAGTTAATTCTTTATAATCCACCCGTCCATCCACGGTTTCAAGCGGTTTATGTGCATCTTCGCCGGTCACAATATCAGCCAGATTAATTTTTCCGTCTGTGCCATGGATCGGCTGCTTTCCTTGAGCAATCAGTAATTTTCCAAAGAAATGATCTTCCGGACTTGCCGCAAATGTGCGAATTGCATCGGTAATTAAGCCGTAGGATATTTTTTGGTTGCTTAGAAAACGCTCTAATTCTTCCACAGAACAGGCAAAGCCTTCTTCACGTTTGGCAAACTCCAAGTAGGCGGTTTGTTTGTCAGGTGAGACAACCACTTTTAAAAACTGGTCCAAAGCATATTGCTTCTCCACAAGGGTGCTCCTTCCGTCTAACTGTTACTGTAACCTCCCGTACGTTAATCTTTACGCATTAGCAAATCCCGTTGTTTGTCCAATGTCGCTCTTAGACGTAATATTGCTTTGGAATGCAACTGTGAAATTCGCGAAGGAGAAAGCGACATGACCTCAGCAATTTCGCTGAGTGACAAATCCTCGTAATACAATAAAGAAACAACGATACGCTCTTTTTCAGTCAATTTATCAATGCCTTGTGCAAGGGCATCACGAAGTGTAAATTCATTGACCTTATGATCTGGATTTTTCGCCTTCTCGTCCACTAAAAGGGAAAGCCGTGTTTCCGACTCTTCTTCGCGGATCGGGTCCTCCAGTGAGACAATCGACATAACGGCGACCTCCTGGATCATATTTTGAAACTCTTTTTCGGAGACGTCCAAATAATGGCTCATCTCTTCGTCGCTTACCGTGCGTAAATATCTTTGTTCCAAATGCTGGTAGGCATCCTCGATTTTCTTCGCTTTTTCCCTAACTGAACGAGGAACCCAGTCCCCTTGACGAAGACCATCCAAAATCGCTCCGCGAACACGCCAAGAAGCATAAGTCTCAAACTGTAAACCACGCTCATAGTCAAACTTCTCTAAAGCATCAATCAAACCCATAACGCCGTTACTCGCCAGATCATCCTTGGATACATTTTTAGGTAAGCCTACTGCAAGACGGCCCGACACATACTCCACAATATGGAGATACTTTTCAATTAACTGTTTTTTTGCTTCCTTGTCACCGTGTTCTTTCCATTGCTCCCATAGTTCGGAATGGTTTAAATGAGCGGCTTTTCGCTCGTTCATCGGCTTCACCCTCCTTATTTGTCTGTCAGGTGACGAACGGCCTTGGCCAATTCTTCAGGGTCCTTATTGGAAACCAGCTTAGGTGGGTTTAAAGGTGCGAAACCATTATTCCCCTCGTCCGTCTGCTCTGGTTTCGGTTTCAGCAATTCATTTAGGTTTTCATTTTCGTCTGGTGTCGTCAGGTCCAGATTCCCCCCTACGCCATCTACCTGAGAGCTTGCCCGGCTTTGGGCATTCCCCAGATCTGGCCGCGCCACAACACCAAGTGTCCAGCGCAGCACAAATGCAAGTAGGAACCAAAAAACGAAGGCGATCAAGCCACGAATTAAGCTCGTGGTCAGCAGATTGCTGCCAACGGACAACACAAAAGTCAGAATATATCCGACTACTCCAGACCAAAGATTAATGCGTAAGCTGCCAAATAACATGTTTATAATTCCTTTACACCTTTTTGTACGCTTCGAATATTCAAAACGCCAGTTTCAGAGTCCAACTCAATCGTTCGTCCATAATTGCCACCCGTATCCTCTGCAATCAAAGGAATGCCGAGATCTACGAGCATTTCCTTGCATGATTCTACATTGCGCGGACCAATCCGCATGGTGTCTCCACTACCAGCAAAGGCGAACATTTGCGCCCCCCCTGCCATTTTGGCAATCAGTCTTCGTCGTTCAGCACCCAATTTCAACATCCGCTCAAATAACTCCGGCAACGCCGTATCGGCGTATTTGGCAATATTCAGTTGCCCTTCACGTGCAATATCCGAGGAGGGTAGCATCACATGTGCCATGCCTGCCAGTTTCAAATGAGGATCGTAGAGGGTCAATCCGACGCAAGAGCCAAGTCCTGTCGTGCGAATCGAGTTCGGGTTGCTGGTAACATTTAAGTCTGCCATGCCGACTTTAATGATGCTTTTATCCTCAATCATCGTTCATCGGGACTCCTAACGACCTAAAGATTTTCCCGAACGATTCTGGATCAGGAATCAGGAAAAATTGACCCTCAATCTGATTCTGCCCTTCCAGAAACGATGTGTCAATCAATAAAGCAGCATCCCCCATCTGCCCAAACTGCAGCAGTCCGTAGCTGAGAATTGCTCCCGCCATGTCCAAAGCTAGCGCAGGGACCGTCGGATACATGGATAAACGTGTGAAATCCGCCAGCGAAGACAGGTATGAGCCTGCTAAAATGTTTCCGATCTCCGACAGGGCTGAATGCTCCATTTCGTTAAAGCTGTCCTCGTCATCCGAAGGGATACTCGCCAAACGGGAAAGTAAGCCTTTTGCCGCCTGAGGCTGTAATATGAAGAATAGATTGCCGGGGGCTTCCCCTTCGACCCTAAAAAATATTGCAACAACAAGTTGTTCATTTCCGCCGACTTTCTCGGCAATTTCCTCAAAGGGCAGCATTTGTACTTTGGGAACACCCATATCGACCGGTTTATTGAGAAGCCGGGAGAGCGCTGTAGCAGCGTTCCCCGAGCCGATGTTGCCGACTTCTTTCAAAACATCCAACTTGAAGTCTTCGAGATTTTCAAGATTCTCCATATGTTAATCCTCTAAGCCTTCCAGTTGGTTCATTTCGCTACGATTCAGGACTTCGGACAAGTTCAGCATAATCAACAGGCGCTCTTCACCAATTTTAGCAACTCCGCGAAGGTATTTAGCCTTAACTCCGCCAATCACTTCCGGTGGTGTCTCAATGTTGTCTGTATTCAGGTCAATAACGTCATTCGCTGAATCAACGATAAAGCCTACTTGCATCTCGCCCACTGCAACGATAATGATTCGGGTTTGATCGGTATATTCAGCTTCAGGCAATCCAAAACGGCCACGAAGATCAATAACCGGAATGACTACGCCTCTCATGTTGAATACGCCTTTAACAAAATCGTAGGTTCTTGGAACCCGTGTAATCGGCACCATGCGTTCAATAGATTGGACTTTTTCTACTTCAACACCGTATTCCTCTTCACCAAGCTTAAATACGATAACTTTAATTTCTTCTCCCATGTCTAAAAACCCTCCTTATTGATGTCAGCAACTTCACATTTCTTTCATTTCTAATGAAGACATTATTTAATGAAAACATTCGGGTCAATGATCAAAGCAACCTGACCGTCACCCAGAATCGTGGCGCCTGAAATTCCTTGGATGTTTGGAAGGTACTTGCCCAGATTTTTAAGGACAATTTCACTTTGTCCCAAAAAGTCTTGTACGGAAAGAGCTGCCAGACGGTCTCCCTTGCGGATGACCACGACCTCTGTCTCTTCTTCTTCATCTTCATTGAAGTCCGGTACCTCAAACAGCTGACTCAAGGAGATAAGCGGGATATGAGAATCGCGGAAAGCAATCATTTTATTGCCATGTACAGAACGGATTTGCGTCCGTTTGACGATCGCAGTCTCCACAATCGAGGTCAATGGAATCGCATATTTTTCAGAACCGATCTGTATCATCATGGCTGCAATAATGGATAGGGTCAGCGGCAATTGTACAGAGAAATTAGTGCCTTGGCCCAATGTAGAGTGAACCGTAACATTGCCACCCAAAGCGGTAATTTTGGATTTAACAACATCCAAACCGACACCGCGTCCTGATACGTCTGAAATGACCGCAGCTGTACTAAAGCCCGGAGCGAACAATACCTGATAGGCCTCCTCGTCGGTCATAACGGCTGCCTGCTCTGCTGTCAAAATCCCTTTGGAAATAGCACTGTTTAGTACCTTCTCGCGGTTAATGCCATTCCCGTCATCTTCAATCTCGATAAATACGTTATTTCCGCTATGGAAAGCACGCAAGTGAACCGTTCCTGTCTCTGGTTTGCCAGCTGCAATCCGGTCAGCTACCGACTCGATGCCATGATCCACGGAGTTACGAAGCAAATGCACCAGAGGATCGCCAATTTCGTCGACAACAGTGCGGTCCATTTCAGTCTCTGCTCCAGTGATAACCAAATCCAGTTTTTTATCCAGCGATTTGGCCAGGTCGCGCACCATACGCGGGAAACGGTTGAAAACAGTATCTACTGGTACCATTCGCAATTTAAGAACGACGTTTTGCAAATCGCTGCTCACACGACTCATGTGCTCTACCGTTTCTGTCAGTGCAGGGTTGGAAGCCTCACTTGCCAACTGCTCTAACCGCACACGATCAATGAGCAACTCACTAAATAAATTCATAAGTACATCCAGACGTTCAATATCTACGCGAATAGTACGGTTATGCGTAGGCGCAGCTGCCTTGGCTGCTGGCGCTTTACCTGCAGCTGGCTTAGCGACAGAGGCCGCAGTTGGAGGCTGCGGCTGGGATGGAGCGGATGGTTGCACGGCAACAGGTGCTTCCTGTACCGCAGCAGTTTCAGCCAGTCCGGCAGTAACCTCGCTCATTTGTTTAAGCGATTCCTGATCCAGTTGTACCACTGAGACAGTGTCAATTTCAGAGATACCCGAGATTTCCTTTTCCAGCTCCCCAACTTCTTTCTGCGTTATGTAATATAACGAGAAGCTTTGTTCGAATTTCTCCTGCTCGATATCCTGTACGGATGGATAGGCCTTGACGATTTCACCAGAGTTTTCCAGTGTGTTAAATACCATAAAGGCGCGTGCCGCCTTCAGCTGGCTCTCTGAGCTGATTGTTACCTGTATATAGTGAACACGATGTCCTTCGGAAATAGATTGCTCCAATACAGAATACTGGAATTGATCCAAAACAAGCCCCGCACTATCGTTTTTGTCCACTTTTTTAGATGGAGACTCCTCAGTGACAGCATTCGTGCCGGACTTTTGGAAATCCCCGCTCACGATGGATTGCAGTGAAGATACAATAGAGGAGACATCCGCTTTTCCATCGCCTCCCTCTGTAATGTGCTGCACCATGGACTCCAAAGCATCCAATCCTTTAAATAAGGTGTCGAATATAAATTCATGCATCGCCAGCTTGTTGTTACGTACCAGATCAAGAACGTTTTCCATTTGGTGAGTGAGCGATGCCAGGTCTTCAAACCCCATCGTAGCAGCCATTCCTTTGAGGGTATGGGCAGAACGGAAAATCACCTGAACGATGCCTAGATCGGTTGGGTTGCTTTCCAGTTGAAGCATATTTTCGTTAAGAGATTGCAGATGATCATTCGACTCATCAATAAACATGTTTAAATATTGGTTCATGTCCATTGTGAGACACCTCCTCCATGAGTTACACTCCGATTATTTCACAACTTGTACAAGCTTGGGGGCGATCTCCTGCATTGGCAGAAGGTGACGCACACATTTTAACTCTACTGCTGAGCGGGGCATTCCGTACACTACACAAGTTTCCTCATTTTCAGCAAATGTGGATTGTACCCCAGCATCATAAAGCTTTTTCATCATTTTGGCCCCGTCGCTTCCCATTCCAGTAAGCAATACTAGATGCCGTTCCAGCGAGGTTAACGAGAGCAACGATTCGAACATCGTATCCACAGAAGGACGGTGACCATTGCGGGCTTCCTCCATCTTCAGCGACACGGTGTATTTACCACCAGCTCCTGGCACAATTCTTAGCTGGTAACCTCCTGGAGCGATGTAGGCCGTTCCGGTCTCCAGCGTCATCCCCTGCTCAGCCTCCACAACTCGGAGTGGACTCAACGTATTCAGACGTTGTGCCAACGAACGAGTAAAGTTGGGCGGCATATGCTGAACGATAACGATTGGAGCAGGAAAATCCCCAGGAATGCGCTCCAACAGCGTCTTGAGCGCCCGCGGGCCGCCTGTAGAACATCCGACCGCCACCAGTTTTCGAAAACTGGACGTGTGTACACCTTTTTTAAGAGACAATCCTTTAGGTTCGGCCGGAACTGTAGGTGCCGTTACTGGAGGCGCAGCAGCCGCAGGAGTGGAAGAAGCAGATGGAATTACCGTCTTCCGAGGCTCCGGCTTAACCAGCCCTGCTTTATCCTTACCGTGCAGCGATTTGCCAGTGGCCGTATCAGAACTGTTCAGTTGCCCCGGCGTTCGTCCCGTACCCTTAGACAAGTCTTCCTTCTTCTGTGCAGTAGGTGCTTGCACTGGCTTGCTTGGCTGAGCAGCTGGCTGGTCTATACGACCACCCGTAGCTGATGTTCCTGACTGCTGTCGTTTAGTTTCCTGCTTGGCTGCTGCCGGGACGGACTTGCCAGCATCTCGTTTCGGCTGAGCTGATACAGCAGGTGGAGGAGCAAGCGGAACAACAGGAGTCTTGTCTGTCGAAGCTTGACTTCCCGCTCGTTTCTCAATCACAGCCTGTCCTGGAGGCTTTTCCAGCGGTGTTTTTTTCGCTTGTTCCAATGCAACTTTGCGCTCATTAGCTTCCTTACGCTCCAGGCGGCTGCGCACTGCTTGCATAGCAGTATGCATCTGTTCCAGCAGTGCCTTGCTCACCTGTTTAATATCTTGCGCATGAGCAATGGAAGGCTTTCTTATAAAATCGAAAGCTCCTGCCTCCAGAGCCATGATGGTCTCCTTCATCCCTTGTTCATTAATGCCTGACAGCATAATGACAGGTAGCGGATGGGCTGCCATAATCAATGGCAATGCTTCAAGGCCATTCATTTCAGGCATCTCGACATCCATGGTGACCAAATCGGGCTGCAATTCCTTCACTTTCTCTACAGCCTCTCTGCCATTGGCGGCTGTACCTACGATGTTGAACGACTCATCCCTTACAATTAAATCTGTAATAATTTTGCGCATAAAGGCCGAATCATCTACAACCAGCACCCGGTAAGCACACATGTTAAACACCTCTGTTTCCTCTCATCAAAATCAATGTACAGAACGCCGTAACCATTTTTGCATAAACCCTTTAATTCCGCTCAATGTACCTGATTGCGGAACCTGAGGCATTGCTGCAAAACGGTGTGCCAGATTCAATACATCTCTTGAAGCCGCACATCCCGGAAAAGCAACCATAAAAGGTACTTGCCTTTTGACTGCCTGCATGACATGAGTGTCATCACTGATATGTCCAAGCAACGGGATATCGATCTCCAAAAAGCGTTTCGCAACAAGTGCGATCTTATCGGCAACTTGACGGGCCTCATTATCGTTATCGGCACGATTGACTATAATTTTGAATACCGTATCCTTTTGCAACCCGCTGACGACTTTAATTAGCGCATAAGCATCTGTTAAGGACGTCGGTTCTGGCGTTGTTACTACCATGCATTCGTCAGCTGAAGTGATGAATTTAAGGTTTTCTTTGGATAAACCTGCACCTGTATCAAATAGAATATAATCCATATCTGCCGCCATTTTCTCTACTTCTTCGGCAAAATAATTCAGATCGTCATCCGATAACGCAAACAGTTCGCTCAAGCCTGATCCTCCAGCAATATAAGGCAAACCACCTATACCCATTTGAATAATTTCATCAATTGATTTTTCGCGTTTTAACAGGTGAAGAAGATTGTATTGTGAATTGGCCCCCATCAATACATCAATATTGGCCATACCGATATCAGCATCAAACACAAGTACCTTTCGACCAAGGGATTGCAGGGCCAGAGCAAAGTTCAGCGTAAAATTAGATTTGCCCACCCCGCCTTTACCACTGGTGATTGTTATAATTTTCGCTTGACGATTACGTGGGGACAATCGATATTTATCCAAGGCAGAAGCCATTTGTCTAAGTGATTGGGCTTGGTCACTCATATGGAATCTCCGTTAACTCCTGGTGATGCTTTGGCTCCGAGCAGCATGCTTGTCACCATTTCTGTATCGGGATGAAGCAGGTCGTCAGGAACATTTTGTCCATTGGTAATATAGGCCAACTGCATCGGAAACTGGTGCAAAAGATTAAACATTCCGCCACAGCTACCTGTCTCGTCCATCTTGGTAAATACAACTTTACCAAGACCAAACTTACTGAAATGTCCAGTTATATTGAGCATATCCTTGCTTTTGGATGTAAGACTGAGTACCAGATACGTCTCACTTTCATTAATAGGTGAAAGCAGACTTTGCAGTTCCGAAACCAGTAGTTCATTACGATAATTTCGTCCTGCGGTATCCATGAGGATCAAGTCACAGTGTTCCAGACGTTGAATAGCTCTTTGGACATCACCGGGAGATTGCACAACTTCAAGCGGTACATTCAAAATCGTAGCATATGTACGCAGTTGCTCGACGGCTGAAATCCGGTACGTGTCAGAAGTAATAAATCCAACTTTGCGATGATGCTTAAACAACTGCTCCGCTGCCAACTTGGCAATGGTTGTCGTTTTACCTACTCCGGTAGGACCTGCCACATACACAATTTTGGTATCTTTGGAGATCCCATTGTCCAGTCTTGTCTGAATAAAACTGGCCACTTCCTCACGAAAGGCTTGTTCCCAATCAAAAGTTTCAGGCGCAAAAGGATGCTCACTCCGACGCACATATACCTGTTCGAGCCAATACTCCAGTAAATCACGTTCCACTTCCTGTTCCAACACACGTTCACAAATTTCTTTCAGCGGCTCCGGCCAAGTACTTTCCATTGAAGAGTTTCGGGAAAACCGAGTCATCATGGCTTTCATTTCCCGCAATTCATTAAGCAAAGCCTGATTTTCCTCTGCTCCGCTTTTGTCTGGAACACTTACTTCGATTGGCTGTTTAAACAGCTCATTGGATGATTTCATGTTCAAAAGCAATGCTTCATGATCAAGTGCTCGAGCCATGGTCTCCAGGTTATTAGCAGACCTAGGTGACAAATGCTCTATTACTGAAGCAGCTTGTTCTGTATCAACCGTTAATTCAGCTTGTCCCTCTTTGGAACCACCCGTCATCTGTGTTACCCGTCGGTAAGCTTCTGGAGCGGCTTGTCTGGGGACCACAGGCATCGCTGGTTTTTCCGGTTGCTCAGAAACATTCATTATAGGAAAAGCAGCCTGGGCAAGCTGTTGTGACGATGGTTCAACCCGCCGAGGCTTTTGAGGTTGCTGCTCCTCAACCGCAGCAACCACTTCGATTTTCTTTTTACTGAACATTCCCATGAAACCGCCGACCTTCATTTCCTTTGTACTTAAAATGACGGCGTCTGTTCCTAAGTCACCCCTGATTTGCAGCATGGCTTCTGGCATGGTATCCACTATATATCGTTTCACTCTCATAAGTTCACCACCCCGACACTTTGAATTTCAACGTTCGGCTCCAGCTCACTGTACGACAGTACCGGGACATCCTGCATCGTCCGCTCCATTACTTGCCGCAAATACATACGTATCGTAGGTGACGTTAACACAATAGGCTGCTGTCCAGATTGAATAAGACGGTTGATTTGCTCCATCATCCTTTGATACACCGTTTGCGTTGACACCGGATCAAGAGCCAAATAGCTGCCTTGCTCCGACTGTTGCACGCTTTCAGCAATTTTCTTCTCCAGTCCTGGTCCCACGGTAATAACGCGCAATGTCTCCCCTTGCTGGGCAAACTGTTGCGTGATCTGGCGTGACAACGCCTGGCGGACATATTCAGTCAGCACGTCCGGATCTTTTGTATAAGTACCGTAGTCAGCCAGTGTTTCGAAAATAGTCACCATATCGCGAATGGAGATTTTTTCTTTTAACAGCTTGGCCAGCACTTTTTGTACATCTCCAATCGCCAGCACAGAAGGAATAAGGTCGTCCACCAGCACAGGATAATTCTCCTTGAGATTGTCGACCAATGACCGTGTTTCCTGTCTGCCAAGCAACTCATGAGCATGTTTCTTGATTGTCTCCGTTAGATGAGTAGCTACAACTGAAGGTGGATCAACTACGGTATAACCTGACAGTTCCGCAACATCCTTGGTGTTCTCATCAATCCAGAGCGCAGGCAATCCAAAGGCCGGTTCTGTCGTTTCGATGCCTGTGATAGAATCGTCATCGTATCCCGGACTCATAGCCAGGTAATGATTCAACAGCAGCTCCCCGCCGCCCACCGTATTGCCTTTAATTTTAATTACATACTCGTTAGGCTTGAGCTGAATGTTGTCTCGAATACGAATGACCGGCACAACCAAACCCAGCTCCAAGGCGCATTGACGGCGAATCATAATAATCCGATCCAGTAAGTCTCCGCCCTGCTGTGTATCGGCCAGCGGAATCAACCCATATCCAAACTCAAATTCAATCGGATCTACCTGAAGCAAATTAATGACACTTTCCGGACTACGGACCTCTTCGATTTGTTGCTCCTCTTCCAGCTGTTCATCGGCTATCTGCTTGCGTTCCATATTGCCCTGCATTCTTCGAGCCGCGAAAAACAGCAGAATCGCCAGTGGAAGAGTTGTAATGATATGAATCGGCGTGAAAAGACCCAATAATGCAATTGTGGCAGCCACAATGTAGATCAGTTTTGGATAAGAAAAGAGCTGTCCGGTTAAATCGTCTGCCAAGTTGCCATCCGACGTAGCTCGCGTAACAATCAAACCTGACGCCGTGGATATAAGCAGTGCGGGAATCTGGCTGACCAGTCCGTCACCGATGGTGAGAACAGAATAAGTCGACAGTGCCTCTTGAAATCCTTTTCCCTGAACGGCCATGCCGATAATAAAGCCGCCGACCAGGTTAATGATCAAAATGATAATACTGGCGATGGCATCACCCTTAACGAATTTACTCGCGCCATCCATCGCTCCGTAAAAATCCGCTTCCCGTTCGATTTTACTGCGTCGTTCACGGGCTTGTTGCTCATTGATCAGACCTGCATTCAGATCAGCATCAATACTCATTTGTTTACCCGGCATCGCATCCAATGTAAACCGTGCGCCTACCTCAGCAACCCGCTCAGAGCCTTTGGTGATAACAATGAACTGTACGACCACGAGAATGAGAAAGACAACAAAACCGACAGCAATTTGCCCGCCTGCAATCCAACTACCAAACGTAGCAACCACTTCGCCTGCATGACCCTCACCTAAAATAAGTTTGGTCGTAGAAATGTTAAGCGCCAAACGAAACAACGTTGTAATGAGCAGCAATGAAGGAAAAATAGAGAACTGTAAAGCTTCTTTGGTGTTCATGGAAACGAGTAGAATCATCAAAGCAATAGATATATTAATGACAAGTAGAATATCCAACAGCCATGAAGGGATCGGGAGAATCATCATAAGAACGATACCGATGACGCCTGCAAGGACAGTTAATTCTTTTATTTTCACGGGTCTCTAGGCCTCCGATCCCTTTATTTCACTTTACCTTTTAATTTATATACATACGCCAGCACTTCGGCAACGGCCTGGAACAGGTCAGCTGGTATCGCATCCCCGATTTCGGCTCTTTGAAACAGCGCCCGCGCCAGCGGCTTGTTTTCCATCGTTATAACGCCGTTTTGCTTAGCAATTTCCTTAATTCGGAGTGCAACGTAATCTTGCCCTTTCGCAATAATTTGCGGCGCTTCCATCTCCGAACCGTCATATTTCAAAGCCACAGCAAAGTGCGTAGGGTTGGTGATGATGACATCTGCATTAGGAACCTCCTGCATCATACGCTGCATAGCCATACGGCGCTGCCGCTCGCGAATTTTCCCTTTGATCAGCGGGTCACCCTCCATTTTCTTGTATTCATCCTTGATGTCCTGTTTAGACATTCTCAGGTTTTTCTCGTGCTCATAACGTTGATACATATAATCCAATACCGCTAAAACGAACAGCACCACACCAATTTTGAGCCCCAGTTCCATCGTTAATGAAGCTGTAAAACTCAACATCTGATCGCCGGACATTTCAGCTAGTTTGGGTAGATCAGCCTTTGTTTTCCAGAGTACGCTGTACACCAGATAACCGATGACAGTCATCTTTAAAACAGATTTCAGGAATTCAACCAATGACCTCATGGAAAAAATATTTTTAAACCCTTTAATCGGGTCAAGCTTGCTAAACTTGGGTGTAATACCCTCTCCAACTAATAAAAAACCGATCTGCATGTAATTCGCTGCTACCCCGATGACGATGGCGCCAATAAAAATAGGAGCCAGCATAATCATGATTTGCACGCCATATTCACCCATCATTAGCAGCGTTGTGTTCGGCGTTACCTCCGTAGAGAGCCGATTTACAAAAATATCCCGAAACAAGCGGACCGCATGATCCTTAAAATACCCACCGAAAATCATGAGGCAAAAAAACGTAACCAGCAGAACACCAGCGGCGGGCAACTCCATACTTTTGGCAACCTGCCCTTTTTGTCTTGCATCCTGTTTCTTTTTGGGTGTAGCTTTTTCCGTTTTTTCCCCTGAGAACAGCTGCAGGTTCATAGCATATTTAAATGACAAACTACGTTCCTCCAAACCAGACATTAAGGACGATTACCCATAATATCCAACAAGTTGCGCATGGATTCGAACATCACAGAAAACAATTTCTCGAATATAAAAGCAAAACTCGGCATGAGAAGCATTAACATGAACAGTCCCACAATAATTTTAAGCGGTACACCAATGACAAAAATGTTAAACTGGGGGGCCGTTTTAGCTAGAAATCCGAGTCCCACATCCGTTAAAAAGGTAGCCACTACAATGGGAGCAGCAATTTGAAAAGCTAGCAAAAATGATTCCGCAAAAGAACGGACCAGGAATTCAGTTACACTGCCACCATACAGCTTTACAAAAAAATCATTTGTCAGCGGTACCCAATCATAGCTATATAAGATAGCGTTAAGCAGATGATGGTGCCCGTTTATACTCAAAAAGAACAATACAGCTATGGCAAACTTGAAATTCCCCGTTAAAGGCGATGAAGCTCCAGTCATAGGGTCAAGCACATTGGCCATCCCGAAGCCTACCTGAAGATCAATAAAGGAGCCTGCAGTTTGGATCGCTGTCATAAATAGATATGCGGTAAAACCCAACAACAACCCAATCAGCACCTCACGGGCAAGTAACAACACATACGCCGCATCTGTCGGTACCTGTTGATGCGTACCGTAGGTGAGATACACAACCAAAGCGAGAAATCCTGAAATACCGATTTTAAATGTATTAGGCACTCCTCGGGTTGAGAATATAGGCGCTACTACAAAAAATGAGGTAATCCGACAAAAAATCAGCAAAAAAACAGGAAAACTCTGTAACAAAATGTTCATAAATTTCAGCCTAACCTATATATTTGTACAAATTGTCCAGAATGTTATACGTAAAATCCACTAATGTGGTCAATATCCAGGGCCCGAACAAAAGCAATGCCAGCAATACGGCGACAATCTTCGGAACAAAGGCCAGTGTCTGCTCCTGAATTTGGGTTGTCGCCTGAAAAATACTGATAATCAAACCCACGACTAGCCCCAAAATCAGCATCGGAGCGCTCACCTTGAGTACAATGTACACCGCTTGCCCAGCCAGGGAAATAATAAACTCCGAAGTCATTGCCGTCCTCCTTGATTGCTGTCCTTGCAGAAAGTATTCATGTGTTAAAACTCAGAAGCAATGATTTGACAACCAAATACCAACCGTCTACAAGTACGAAGAGTAGTATTTTAAAAGGAAGTGAAATCATTACCGGCGGTAGCATCATCATCCCCATAGCCATGAGTGTACTCGCCACTACAATGTCAATAACTAAAAACGGTATAAAAATCATAAAGCCCATTTGAAATGCCGTTTTCAACTCGCTGATTGCATAAGCCGGAACCATCACCGTTAGTGGAATATCCTGATAATTCTTTGGTTTTTCCATTTTGGTGTATTTCATAAAGAGCAGTAGATCCTTCTCACGTGTATGAGAGAACATAAAGGTCTTGATCGGTACCGCTGCCTTGTCCAGCGCCTGAGACTGTGTTATATCCCCCTTGAGATATGGCTGAAGTGCAGTTTCATTCATAGCCGAGAACGTCGGTGCCATAATGAATAAAGTGAGAAACAAAGCCAGTCCGACAAGCACCTGATTAGGCGGCATCTGCTGGGTTCCCAGCGAGGTTCGCACAAAGCCAAGCACGATCACAATTCGCGTAAAACTTGTCATAAGTACAAGCAACGCGGGCGCTACACTAATGACAGTAATAAGTAAAATAATAGACAGCGAGGTGGCACCGGGCTGTCCTTTGTCCGAATTGCCGACTTGAATATCAATGTTCGGAATCGGTTCCGCAGAGGCCGCCGTCACCGAAATGAAGCTGAACAAGACAAGCAGCAAACATGCAAGTATAATCTTTTTTCTCATGAATCTCCCGACCGATCTGTAGTATTCTCCTCATTGCGCAGCTTTTCAAGTTTATCCTTGCGATTCGGCATTTGCCGAAGCTTGGATTCAAACATCTCGTGAAAAGACGTCTCCTCTTCAGGCTGCTGCTGTGCCGCGTTGTTCCGGCGAAGCTTATCCGCAATTTTAGCGAATAGCGGGGCAATCGGGCCGCGCTGCAGAGAAGCTTCCTGCTCCAGTGCGGCCAAAATTTGCTCCACTTCTTCAGGATCGGATACTTTGTCAACAAGCCGGATATCTTCTCCCACACCAATGAGGTACACACTGCTACCAACTTCAACAAGCTGAAGGGATTTATTGGGGCCAAGCCCCACGCCTCCCAGTATGCGAACGGAGCGGTTGCTGAACCAGCTCTGATTTCTTTTACTCAAAAACCGTATCAAGTACACGATCAGTACGATGATAAAGATTAGCACGAAAAGGACCCAAGCAATGTTGCCTATATTGCTGGATGTACTCAATGCGTCAGAGGCACCCTGTTGTGTATCCATACTGGATGCGCCTTACACACCCAGTGTTTTGTTGATGGCTTCGATAACCCGATCCGATTGGAAAGGCTTAACGATAAAATCTTTTGCGCCAGCTTGAATGGCATCAATAACCATTGCTTGCTGCCCCATCGCGGAACACATGATAACCTTTGCGTTCGCGTCAATTTGTTTGATTTCCTTCAGAGCGGCAATGCCGTCCATTTCGGGCATCGTGATATCCATCGTAATCAGGTCCGGACGAAGCTCCTTAAATTTTTCAATGGCCTGTGATCCGTCCTGGGCCTCTCCTACTACTTCAAATCCATTTTTGGACAGGATGTCCCGAATCATCATTCTCATAAATGCAGCATCGTCCACGATCAAAATACGGTTTGCCATCTGAAATAAATCCTCCCTAAATTATGCTTTTATTGTAATTTTTGAATACGGTCCCATTGGCTTACAATATCCGTTACACGCACGCCAAAGTTCTCGTCGATTACGACAACCTCGCCCTTGGCAATCAATTTGTTGTTAACCAAAATGTCCACCGGCTCCCCGGCAAGCTTGTCCAGTTCAATAATTGAACCTTGTGAGAGCTCCAGAATATCTTTAATTTGCTTTTGGGTCCTTCCTAATTCTACGGTGACTCTAAGGGGAATGTCCATCAATAAATTTAAATTGTTTTCATCCACTTGCGCAAATGCACCGGACTGCAAGTTAGAAAATTGTACAGGTTGCACATTTACATTACGTCCTGGTACTGCACCGTAGTGATGAGGGGTTCCATAAGGAGCTTGCGGCGGTACGCCAGCTGGCATTCCATAACCCGGTGTTCCATAGCCTGGAGCGCCCTGCTGCCCATATCCCGGGTCTTGAGGATACATCGGCGGTTGTTGCCCATAGCCTGCGTCTTGCGGCGCCTGTGCTGCAGGCGGTTGTTGGTAGGCTGGTGCAGACGGCTGCTGCGGAACGCTAGCTTGTTGCGGCGCTTCGGGAGCAGCGGTTGCAGCTGCCTGCTGTGCGGACGCTTGCGGTTGCTCATCATCAACTCCGCCATTCATTAGGATGCTCACCATTTTTTTGGCGAAATTAACAGGTAACAGTTGCATCAGCGTAGAGTCAATCAGATCCCCAATCAATAACCGGAAGGATACTGTAATGAGCGTCTCTTCATCCGGCAGACTGGATACTCCATCACCATGCATGGGATCCAAAATATCAATCCCTGGTGGAGAGATATTAACAAAACGATTAAACATGGTAGACATTGAAGTCGCCGACGATCCCATCATCTGGTTCATCGCTTCCTGCACGGCACTAATGTGGATTTCATTCAATTCCTCATCTGCCGGGTTTCCTTCACCACCAAGCATTAAGTCCGCTATGACTTGTGCATCACGCTTTTTGATTACGAGCGAATTAATGCCCTCGAATCCATCGACATAATTTACATGTACAGCTACGTGCGGCTTTGGAAATGCAGTTTCAAACTCAGAACGGGTAATAATTGAAACTTTAGGTGTCGTAATATCCACCTTTTGACCGAGCAGTGTGGAAAGAGCCGTGGCTGCGCTGCCGAACGTTATATTACCGATTTCCCCGAGAGCATCTTGCTCCAGAGGAGTCAGAAAATCGTCAACGGTCTTGCCTGCGGGAGTAGAATCCGTCCCCGCTTCAGACTGTTTCAGCAAGGCATCGATTTCCTCCTGGGACAAATAGTCTTTACTCGTCAATTTCTTCAACTCCTTCGTTGACAATTTCATCAATTTGTACGGCAACACGATCTCTTACCATGCCGGGACTTCCCATAAACTTCAATTTCTCGCCTACCCGGATGGATAGTCCTTCTTTGACAGGTTTGTTCAATGAAATGACATCTCCTACCGAAAGGCCCAGAAACTCGGCTACATTTATCCGGGATTCACCCAACTCCGCAATAATAGGGAGCTCTGCTTTGGTGACCCGTAATCTCAAGGCGTCGATCTCTTCGGGCGCCCTTGATTTCTTTTCGGATGTAAACCACTGGTGCGTGGACAGTCTGGCCATAATCGGTTCCAGTACCACATGCGGGATACAGAGGTTAATCATCCCTGTGGTATCACCAATTTTGGTGCTAAGCGAAATCAGAGCAATCGTTTCATTCGGCGAAACAATCTGCATGAACTGCGGATTCGTTTCCATCGCCTCTAGGCGCGGTTCAATGTCCAGTACCGTTTTCCAAGCCTCTTGCAGGCTATCAAAGGTACGACTGAAAATTCGCTCCATGATCGTCGTCTCGATTTCGGTCAACGCGGTAACCTTAGACGGTGCCGAACCTGTTCCTCCGAGAAGCCTGTCCAGCATGGCATAAGCTACGTTCGGGTGAACCTCAAGCACCATACGGCCTTCCAGCGGTTCAGCTTCAAAAATGTTTAGAATGGTCATTTTCGGAATGGAGCGAATGAATTCATCATAAGGAAGCTGCTCCACCTGAACGACATTAATTTGGACAAAAGTACGAAGCTGTGCTGAAAAATAAGTGGTCAGATACCGGGCAAAATTCTCGTGTATCCGCGTCAGACTCCGTATATGATCCTTGGAAAACCTAAGCGCTCTTTTGAAATCATAAGCGCGGACTTTCTTTTGGGTATCTTCCTTTTTGAGTTCTTCCGCATCCATTTCACCGGACGAAAGAGCTGCTAAAAGGGCATCAATTTCCCCTTGTGACAGTACATCCACCAATGTTATTCACCCCCTTACGTGTTCCTGACAAGTTCACCTGGAATCAAATGGCTGCCAGCAAAAAGTCTGTAATTTTGGCGTTCCCCAGGTGACCTTCAGGGAGCGACTTGTTGATGAGATCCGTCAGCTTGTCACTGAACTGGTCCCGGCCTTTAGCCGTTCTGAGCTCATCAGGTTTGGTGTCTGCAAGTAATTGAATAACGATGGGCTTAATACTGATGTCTTTGATTTTTTCAAAAGATTCTTTTGCTTTGGCATCGTTCAATTGAAAAGAAAGATTCATCTGGACAATGTAATCTGCGTCAGCCAAATTTGTTTTGATACCGGTTATTTCAGAGCTCACTTCCACCAATTCATCTGCTGACAATCTTGGAAGTTGTTCTGCTTGAGCGGCTTGCGCATTCGGTGTGACTTCCGACTTCTTCCCGCTAAGCGCTGGTATAAGTACAAAGGCCGCGCCTGCAATCAAAGTAATCGCGAGTAAAATTGTAATGAGCCATGGCAGCATCTTCTTCATTCGTCTTCCTCCATTTGTTGCACTTTTATCGTGGCGGCATGAATGCCGATTTCACGGCTGTAACCCTTGATCAAGGAGACGACATCTGCCGCTTTTTCCAATACAATCAACCGTTTCCCCGTCACCAAAGTGACGTATGTATCCGGTGTTTCCTCCACAGTCTCAATGAGCAGCGCATTAAGCCACATAGGCGAGCCGTTCAGCCGCGTTAACGGGATCATCGTAACACCAACCTCCTGATAGGTGCGGAGGAGCCTCTACTCCTCCGCGTTTAAATGAGATTATCGTTTCAAGTTTACAACTTCCTGAAGCACTTCATCCGAGGTCGTAATGATACGCGAGTTCGCTTGGAATCCGCGCTGAGCTACGATCATTTCGGTAAATTCGCCTGTCAGATCAACGTTGGACATTTCCAACTGACCCGCGATAATAGCTCCCAGACCATCCGCGTTAGCAGTACCGATTTCCAATTCCTCTAGGTTAGAGTTAACTGTGTTACGGTATAAACTTCCCCCAATCTTCTCCAGACCTTCCGTATTCGCCACTCTAGCCACACCAATTTGAAGAGCATTATCAGTTGTACCATCTTGCAATTGCTGCACAATTGTACCGTCCTGTGAGATAGAGAAAGATGCGACATCTTCTGAAAGTGTAATTGGAGTTCCTCCTGTATCCACTACGAAAAATCCATCGGAAGTAACCAGATTTCGGTTCGCGTCTACGTGGAAATCACCCGCACGAGTCAGGTAAGGAGCTTCCTGTGCATCATTCATTTTGACCAGGAAAAACCCGTCACCGTTAATACGTAAATCCGTTGGGTTGTTCGTAGTCATTGCACTACCCGGAAGGTGCAGTGTATCAATTGAGCTGACCGATACCCCCAAACCTATCTGCTTGGCGTTTTGTCCTGCAGTTGTTGTTCCGTCTGGCGCACTTGCGCCCGAACTCGTTTGGCTCAAAATATCCTTGAACATCACTCGGCTGGACTTAAAGCCTGTAGTATTTACGTTTGCAATGTTGTTACCGATAACGTCCAGCTTCGTTTGAAAGCCCTTCATGCCCGATACACCTGAATACATTGATCTCAACATTGAGTATAAATCCTCCTCTGATTGGTTGCTTAGTTGACCGCATCAGTCGATCCGCGGCTTTTTCATGGCTTTCCTATTCGGGCCAGCCACTTCGTGTACATTTTTATGAAATAATCACAGCACTATCTATCTGCGTAAATACGTTATCCTCCATGGATCGCTTGTCCATCGCGGTAACAACTGTTCGATTAGGTACACTTACAATCAAAGCCATATCCTGCATTAAAATTAATGATTCTTTGGCGCCTTTGGCAGCTGCTTTATCCACAGCAGAGTTAATTTTCGCCATTTGGTCACTTCTCAACTCTATTCCCCGCTGCTCCAGACGCTTGGCTGCATGGTTGCTCAGCTTGAGCACCTGATCCTGCAACATCTGACCGAACGGTCTGGCATCCTTTGATACCGAATTTACTCGGTTCTGTGAGATCGCTGCCGGGGGAACGTTTGCGGGAAAAAGACGTCCGACCGTCATCCTGTCATTCATGAGTTCTCACCGCTTCCGGTAGAGGAAGAAGATGAAGTATCTGACGTCTCTGCATCGGGAGCCGTTGTGTTGGCCCGGCTTACCGATGTTACATCTTTTAATGCAACCTCAGCCGCTCCCATTTTGGCATATTGCACACCGTCGCGAATAACGATGGAATCCACGATTCCACTTTTCACTGTACCTGCGCCTGTTTCACCTGTAATGGAGTCTTTTTTACCTGCCTCAATCCAGCTAACTTCCTTCCCTATCAATCCGGAAGCCGTACCCAAAGACTGTCCCAATGCATTCAGCTGCGTAGATATGTTCATCAGTTGTTCCACCGAAGAAAACTGGGCCATTTGAGCGATAAATTCTTTATCCTCCAAAGGCTGCATCGGGTCCTGATTTTGCAGCTGGGTGATCAAAATTTTTAGAAATTGATCTTTACCCATCGTTTTAGTATCCTTGGCACTTGCTGCTGTTTTGACATTATTCACATTGTAATTCGGCCAGACGTTACTGGTGGATACATTGTTGTCTGTAGTCGTCACTGTGTTCTCACCTCCATCATTACGCTTGTGCTGTAAAGGAGCCTGTCCGATTCATATCATCTGCGCGTTGTTCTGCTGTCCAGTTACGAAGCTCTTCTGCCATTTCAGCTACCTTCAAAGCATCCTCGCTCTCTTCTCTACCTCGAGCTTTGGAACGTTGGTTGGATTGCTGCTGCTGATTAGCTCCAGATCCGCGTCCATCCTGATACATATGGGAGGAAAGCGACTCATTATGCGTTACTTCTACCTTATCCACCTGGATACCTTGGCTCTGCAGGCTCGCACGTAGCTGCGACATTTGCTGTTCCAGCAAATCCTTCGCCCCGCTATGCTCAGTCATAAACTGGGCAACTAGATGACCATTCTGCATCGTCAGCTTAACCTCCAGCTGGCCCAGATGATCTGGACGAAGCATGATGGTTGCTTCCGTCAAACCAGTGTGCTTTACAATGTCAAGCTTCTGCACTACGAATTCCGTCATCTCCTGAGCAAATTGCCGTACATGTACGACTGGTTGAGCCGGAGCCGAAGGAGTTGTCCCTTGTGCCTGTACTGTAAGCTGACCTGCGGTCGTAATCACAGGATTCTGACTGTCAGTTGCTACTGGATCAGCTTGCTCAGTAGCATCTACGAATGCATTAGCTTCATCCGTTGGAGTCGCTTTAACTGCGGATTGAACATGGAGATTAGCTAATGAACGTTGTCCTTCAGAACCTTGCTGATTTGTCCCACTTTGACTCGCTTGCTGCTCAGGAGCAACAGCCTGTTTGTCTGTAGAAACTGCAGTTAATGCCTGAGCACCATTTGCCCGATTTGCAGAAGGCTGAACCGCTTGTGAATCTCCCCCATCAGCAAGTTCCACTGCTTTCATTACGCCATTCCACTGCTCATCAGAAATAGCTCCCGTACCAGCCGTCGCACTTTGAAGCGACTGTAGCAACTGTATCATCTGAGACTTTTGCTCCCCCGAAGACTGTTCTGCTACATTCGCAAGTTGTGACAAGGCGTCCTGCAATGCAAAACGAAGAGTAGCTGGATTAGCTGCCAAGGCCGTTAAGCCTGTTGCCTCTGTCGTTTCTCCACCGTCTGTCTGTTGATTTGTTCCTCCACCTTGCAAAAACTGTTGCACTTGCTGGATCCACGATTGCAGAGTTGCAAGCAGAGCAGGATCAGCTATTACCTGGTCATCCAGCTTTTCAAGATTTTGCATCAAAGGAACCAATGTTTCGACCAGCGGCTCGGTTGGAGCTTCTGCGGATTCTCCGGTTGCAATAAGCGGAAGTACCATAACTAATGGAGAACCGTTCGCCTCTGTCCCTGCTGAGCCCGTTTGCCCGCCTGTCATCATTTGCGTAAGAGTTTGATTAAAAGCACCATTGGTTGCTCCAGCAGTCGTGCCTGTACTTGTTGTTGACGCTGTCGTACTGCTAGCTGTCTGACTGGAGCTGAGCGATACACTTTGAGAGATAAGGGTCATTTATTTTTCACCTCCCTTCATTTAAATTACTTGCTACCCATCAGTTTGTTCAAAATTTTTGCAGTCTGGCCTGCATCCTTGGCAGACATATTTTGCAGTAAAGAAGCACGTGTCGAATCATCTACTGTATTTAATATGATTAATGCCTTGTCTGGACTGATTTTGTAAGTTTGTAAAATAAGTTCGGCACCGCTTTTTTTGTCCATGGAAGCAAATGTGCTACTGATTTGAGTGCTTTGCAAGCTTTTACCCGTCGTTCCGGCTGTAGTACCTTGATCCTTTTTCAGACGAGACTGCAACGCAGCTACTGATAAATCCGTAGATGGCGTTACGTTTTTCAGAGCCATCGTAATATCGGCTGCTTTTTTAGCGTCCATCTTTTGCAAAATCTTCGCACTGTTGGCAGGGTCCATGTAACTTAACAGTTGCACGGTCTCTTCCGTAGTCAGATTCTCCATAATCGGTGCCGCTTTACTTGCTGTCATTCCTTCATACATGGAAGCAAGGTCTCTGGCCTGTTTTACATAAGGATCTTCATTTGTAGTTCCGCCTGTAGTTTGCGTACCTGCCTGTCCCTGCTGACTGGCCTGCGACTGTTGTTCCTGTTGCGTTTGCAGCGTATTGACCTGATTCTGAAGTTCTGTAACCTTTTTATCTTGTGTCGTCTTAGCAGCGGTAGCCTTTTTAAGCTCCTCCGTCTGCTTGGCTAAATCCACCTTTAACTGCTCAATGGTTGCTTCAGAACTTTCAGACTGAGCCTTCTGATCTGCCTCTTTCGTCTGGGTAGCTTTATCTTTTGGTTCAGGTATCCAATTTTTAACAACTGGTATTTTGTTCCCTAATGAAATCATTTCACTTCTGAAGTCCATATTGAACAGTGTAAGCAGGACCCCGACCAGAACGAGTGTGAAAACAATCGGAATCAGGAAAAACATAAACCGTTCAAATCCCCCGCCTGATTCTTTTCCTAAATCCATATCCAGTTCATTTTCTGCTAACTTCTGTGCCATCGTCTTCCTCCTCAGGCAGCTGATATGCGTATCCTATGACTTTCCGCTTACCGGGCTTTCATGGCAAATCGCACGGAAGCCATTTCATCCAGCTCGTTCTGCTCGCGCAGGAGCATTTCCTGTTGGAATTTCACGTTGGCCTTCTCTCTCGCTTTCAGCCAAACTTGTTCATCCAGCATTTTATCGGTCAAAACGGTTTGTTTGCTTTGCACATTTTGCTGCGCATATTGAACATCCCTATGCTTGCGTGTAATACATTGGTCCAGATGGTTGACATAAGCCTGTAATTCCTGAATGCTAGAGAGTGGCGCGCAATCCTCGGCAGCCTTTTGAATGGCTGATATGACCCGATTCCTTTCGCCTACAAGCTGTGTTAATGTCTGCTCCTCAGCCTGCAATTGTCCGACAGCACTGGAAAGCAACCATTCGGCCTGTGACTTTTCGTTGGTTTTCAAGTCTACAACTTTCTGAAAGGAATACTGAAATCTCATCGTTCAACCTTCATCTCCTCGTAAATTCAGAAATCAAACGTTCCCGTACCTCGTCCAGCTCAGCCTTTTCATCTGTTCTTTGTCTTGTAAAATCCCATATATCCCTTATGCGTTCCATGGATTCGTCAATTTCTGCATTCGAACCCTGTTGATAGGCCCCGATGTTAATCAGGTCCTCCGAATCTTTGTAAATGGCCATCAAGCGCTTGATGTTCTCGGCTGCGTCTATCTGATCTCGTGGTGCAATGTCCTTCATGACCCGGCTAATACTCGCTAACACATCAATCGCAGGAAAATGTCCTTTGTTCGCAATCCCCCGGTTCAATACAATGTGACCGTCCAAAATCCCGCGCACCGCATCCGCGATGGGCTCGTTCATGTCGTCACCATCGACCAGTACCGTATAAAAAGCAGTTATAGAGCCAGTAGGACCTGTCCCTGCACGTTCTAGAAGCTTGGGTAGACTAGCAAACACGGAGGGGGTATACCCTCTCATTGCCGGTGGCTCCCCTACTGCTAGCCCGACTTCACGCTGGGCCATCGCATACCGGGTAACTGAATCCATCATTAGCATGACATTCAACCCCCGATCCCGAAAATATTCAGCGATCGTCGTTGCAATGAGTGCACCCTTAATGCGGATCAACGCAGGTTGGTCGGAAGTTGCCACAATGACTACAGAACGTTCTAGTCCCTCGGGACCCAAATCCCGTTCAATAAAGTCCAGCACCTCGCGTCCACGTTCCCCGATCAAGGCAATTACATTCACATCTGCTTCCGTATTACGGGCAATCATTCCCATCAAAGTACTTTTACCTACACCCGAACCAGCAAAAATACCAACCCGTTGTCCTTTACCGATAGTAAGCAATCCGTCAATAGCTCGTACCCCGATACTAATTGGTTCCTGCACACGCGGACGATTCAGCGGATTGGACGGAATATTGAAGGTAGAATATCTCGCCATTCGCGAGGGAATCAGTGAGCCGTCCAGAGGCTGACCCAAACCATCCAGCACTTTGCCTAACAGCTCCGATCCGACCTGCACATTTAACGGCTTCCCTGTTCCTACGACATCACAACCGGGGCCAATAGATTGCAGTTCTCCAAGTGGCATCAGAAGCACTTTATTGTCTCTGAAGCCTACAACCTCCGCTTGCAACGGCTTTGCCGTTTTTCCCGGATAAATGTAGCACACATCCCCGATACTGGCGTCCGGACCCTCCGATTCAACCATCAAGCCGATAACCTGTGTTACCTTGCCATTTACCCGAACCGGGTCCAGCTGTCGCAAATGATCCATGTAGCGCTGCGCATTAAGCCCCTTCATGTCTTCGCTCCTCATTCTCATGTGCCAGACGCAGTAGTTCCTTTTTGATCTCAGCTAATTGCGTATCAATCCGTGCATCCACACTTCCAAAAGAAGAACGGATGACACAACCGCGATCTTTCACGGTACCATCAGGAATAATTTGCAGTTCTGCCTGCGAATCGACAGTTAATGACAATTCTTCTCGCGCACCTTGCACAAATGCGAAATGCTGAGGTGACACACACAATGTAATGGTTCCTTTTTCCCGCTTACGAGCCAAATTTTTACGAATTAACTCAATCGTATATTCCGGCTCAAGACTAAGCTGCTTCTCAATGACCTTCTCAGCAATAGCACTACTCAGTTCGACCAGAAAAGGCTCAGCTTCCTGAATCAGTTGATCCTTAATCTCATAGGCCTGACGCAAAATATCCTGCGCTTCTTCCATCATCTGCTCCGATTTCGTCTGGAGCTCGGCCTCAGCCAGCTTCTGACCTTCTTCATATCCTTGCTGAAACCCATCAGCTTTTAACGACTGAGTTAACTGATCGTCATGCTCGCGTCGTTCCTGCCACCAGGCTTCAATCTGCTGCTGTGCCTCCTGAAGCATCCGTTCCGCTTCTTCAGCCGCCTCGCGAACCTGACGTTCAGCAAAATCCTTAGCATCATTCAGCATTTCATCCCGAAGCCGTTCAGCCTCGTGATCTCGCTGAGGCTCCGGTTCCGTATATTCAGTTGTGATTTCTTCATCCGTCGTTTCTGGCGCATACGTATGTGCGACATCAATAGTTTTCAAGGCCTCAACAGGAACATATTGGAAAGATTTGATCAAGTTAGACAATGATGTCATCTCCTCCGCCGCGTGCGATTATAATCTCACCGGCCTCTTCCAATCTGCGGATCGTCGATACGATACGTGTCTGTGCTTCTTCCACATCACGCAACCGCACCGGTCCCATGTACTCCATTTCCTCTTTGAAGGTTTCTGCCATACGTTTCGACATATTTCGGAAAATCACATCGCGTACTTCTTCACTGGACACTTTAAGTGCCAATTGTAGATCTGCATTGTCGATATCGCGGATAATGCGTTGAATGGAACGGTTGTCCACATTGACGATATCCTCGAATACGAACATTCTTTTCTTGATTTCCTCAGCCAGCTCAGGGTCTTGAATTTCAAGCGAGTCGAGAATCGTACGTTCGGTTCCGCGGTCTACGCCATTCAAAATCTGAACAATAGACTCGATACCACCCGCATTCGTGTAATCCTGCGTCGCGGTTGCCGACAGCTTTTGCTCCAACACTCGTTCCACCTGTGAAATGACCTCCGGAGATGTACTATCCATGACAGCGACACGCCGCGCCACATCTGCCTGCTTTTCCTGTGGCAGGGACGACAGAATTACCGCCGCCTGCTCGAATTGCAAGTACGAAAGCACGAGAGCAATCGTTTGTGGGTTCTCATTTTGTATAAAATTCAATATCTGGTTCGGATCAGCCTTACGTGCAAAATCGAAGGGTCTCACTTGTAACGTCGCTGTTAGACGGTTAATGACCTCAACTGCTTTTTGCGATCCAAGCGCTTTTTCCAATATTTCTTTAGCGTAATTAATACCGCCTTGGGAAATGTACTCCTGAGCCAGACAAATTTGATGAAACTCGGCCATGATGGAGTCCTTTTCAATGGCATCGACCTTCCGCACATTAGCAATTTCCAATGTAAGTTGCTCGATCTCTTCATCACGCAAATGCTTGAATATTTGAGCAGATACTTCTGGCCCCATTGTGATCAGAAGAATTGCCGCTTTCTGTCTTCCCGTTAAACCTTGACTGCTTGCCTTTGCCAATGAACTCACCTCTATTCGTCAGCCAGCCATGTACGAAGCAGATTGACGAATTCGTCGGGTTTCTTTTTCGCCAGACTTTCAAGCTGTTTACGCACTTGACTTTCATTTGTCACACTTTCCATGGTAATGGACGGGAACTCCGTCGGCGTTGGCATGAGCTGTAAATCTTCATCCAACTCTTCTTCCTGATTACGACGACCGCGTACGATTAGGAAGATTACGCCCGCCAACAGTGCCAGAACAGCAGCGCCGATGCCCCATAGCCAAGGGTTGGAAACTGAGAAGAATGTATTGGTGCTCGCAGGCGCCGGAACAGTTTGAGAGAACACTGAAACCTTTTTGGCCAAATCAGCGTCTGTAATAGTAGTACCGGAATTTGCCAACGAAGCTCTAACAATATTAACCAAAATATTTTGAATTGCTGTCTGAGTTGCAGTATCCAACGTTTGCTGCCCTGTTGGTGGTTCAACTGCTACATTAATGGTTAAATCTTTTACAATGTAGGGACTTTGGATAATATCCTTCGCAATTCGGTTAACTTCGTAGTTGATTGTACTTGAGCTCTTATCTGAGCTGGTGTTGCCGGAATTGGCTCCTCCTGGATAACCCGGGACATCCTGCGTTCCTGTTCCAGCAACTCCTCCGGTTTGTCCACTACTGCCCGTATAGCTTTCCTGAATTTGTTGGGCGCTGATTTCAATACCCTTCATTTTCTCTTGATCAACAGGTGTGACCATTTGTTCCTTTGATGTTACTTTGTCGAAATTCAACTGGGACATGACCAGCACATTTACCTTGTCGTCTCCAACAATTTTCGACAAAAATTGTTGGACATTATTCCTTACATCGCTCTCAAACTTCTTCTGTAGAGCCATGTTTTCTTGAACACCACTAGTGAGTCCACCTTGGCCGCCCTTGGCCGTTGGGATCAACTCATATTCCTTATTGGTGATCGTAATGTTTTCCACTGGCAAATTCGGTACGGCCGTTTTTACCAGATTAAAGTATCCGTCGATCGCTTGCTGATTTGGAGTAAAGCCAGGTTCGAATTCCATTTGAATCGAAGCGGAGGCTTTGTCCTTTTCTTCAAGTCCGGCAAAAATATTTTCCTTTGGCATATTAATGACAGCTTTGGAGCTTTGGACACCATCCATCCGTTCCAACAGTTGCTGTACTTCGCCGTTCAATGCGTTATTGTACTTCACATTGAACTCGTTCTCCGTCATGCCAATGGCTGAGGAGGACTGGTCAAAGGCGCTCATGCCGATTGAACCCTTCTGAATCAGGCCTTGGGACCCAACATCTACCTTCGCCTTATCCGCATTTGCGGTTGGGACTGAAATTTGCGTCCCACCAGCATTGAGCTGATACGGTATACCCGCAGAATCGAGATATTTAATGACTCCGGCAGCATCATTTGCATTTAAATCCTGGAAGGCCACTTCATACTCGGTTTTGGTAAACTGCATCGTTAGCACTACAATTGCGATAATGATGAATGCTAATGTCGAAACAAGTAATATCTTCTGTTTTTTGCTGAAATTATTCCAATACCCGGAAATCTTATCCCGATATTGGGCGATTCTCTCGTTCACTCCGTCACCCCATCCGAAACTTTGCTAAACCCTCTTTACATCTGTGTACGCATGATCTCCTGATAGGCTTCGATCGCTTTGTTTCGGACCTGTGTAGTAAGCTGCAGGGAAAGCAGCGCTTGTTGGGAAGTGATCATGACCTGATCCACATCAACTTTGCCTGCCATGAATTGGTCGGACATCTGGTGTGTAGCGGCTTCCTGCTGCCCTACTTCATTGAGAGCATCCTTTAGGAAGGAACCAAAATCCTTCAAGGATTCGGAAGGCGTCGCTTTCGTCAACTCATTGTTAGGCGATTGAATCTGCTGTATTACCGGTGTCTGTACATTAAACATGGCGTTCTGAATCATGTTTTACTCTCCCTATTAAGTAGTTAGTAGTCCTGGAACTTAGCGACCGATTTCAAGCGCTTTGGAAACCATCGCCTTTGATGCATTCAGAGCTGTTACATTGGCTTCGTATGAGCGTGTTGCGGAAATCATGTCGACCATTTCTTTCATAATGTCTACATTAGGCATATATACATAGCCATCTTTATCAGCGTCCGGGTGACCCGGATTGTACACAGGCTTCAAAGGTGACTGATCTTCCTGAATTTGCGAAACCTTAACGCCAGCGGCCCTTGTGCTACTTCCTTCCATTTGAGCCTTCAAAACGTCGGCAAAGCCAGATTGGTTCGGCTCCAAAACAACCGTTTTTCTCCGATATGGAACTGCTTGTCCATTCTCCACTTTCGCCCGAGTTGTCTCTGCGTTGGCAATGTTGCTAGATATGACGTCCATCCGCAACCGTTGGGCCGTAAGAGCAGATGCACTAATATCAAAGCCGTTGTTAATCTTCACCTAGTCCTATCTCCCTTCTACCGCTGTTCTCATCATTTTGATGCGCTCATTAATTTCTTGGATGTAGGTATTATATCTTAGTTGATTTTCAGCCATAAGACTCATTTCTCTGTCGATATCTACGTTGTTCATATTGTTATTCATGACTGAGTACCCATCTTTGGTGACCGTGGCATCTGGAATGGAGTTCACAGGTCCTATTTGAAAATGTCTTGAATTGGTTACTTTTCCACGCAGTGGTGTGACATCACCGTCCATTTGCTGCTGAAGCAGTTCTTCAAATGAAACCTCCGAACGCTTAAAATACGGGGTATCCGCATTGGAAATATTGTCGGCCATCACACGTTGTCTCGTATTTGCCGCCTGTACACCTGCCTGAAGCTTTTGAAAGCTCATATCACCCAGCAGATTCATTTAGCTCCTCCCTTCCAGCGTCTACTCCAAAGTAAGATTCAATAAAACAAGATTTTTCACTTTTTTTCGACAATAAAATTTCATAATTATACATTTCTTTTAGGTCTTAAGTAGAAAATCATTACTTTCTGTCATATATTCTAAGTTTCGTAGAGATGGGACCTAATTACAATAAGAAAAAAGCCCTATCTTTTTAAAAAAAGAGGGCTTTAGATGCATAAAATGTTAAATTTTTCAGGTTTTTTTCAGGAAAATGAATGTTTTCTTAGCACTTTACGCCTGTTAAAGATTATACGTCCTACTTTTGGAATAGACAGAAAAATCATCAACTTGACTTTCAACTAGGTCTAAACGACGGTGCAAGATAGTGTTATTCTGGACCACACACCCTATTTTTAGAAACCCTATTCATAAAATATACTGACTAAGGTCCCTGTTTTGGGCAATATCACCCAGCTTCTCACGCACATATTCCGGGGTAATGATCATACGATCCAATGTAAGCTCTGGTGCTTCAAATGACAGATCCTCCAGTAGCTTCTCTAAAATAGTATGCAAACGGCGTGCGCCGATATTTTCGGTGTTGCGATTTACAGACTCGGCAATGCTGGCAATCTCACGGATCGCTTCCTCCGAAAATTCGACTTCAATCTCCTCGGTGCGGAGCAGATCGGTGTATTGCTTGGTCAACGCATTTTTAGGCTCCGTCAATATCGACACAAACTCATCCAAGGTCAGACTACTTAACTCCACACGGATTGGAAAACGGCCCTGAAGCTCAGGGATCAGATCAGATGGTTTAGCGACATGAAAAGCCCCTGCAGCAATAAACAGAATGTAATCTGTTCTTACTGGACCGTATTTAGTCATAATGGTAGATCCCTCGACAATAGGTAAAATATCGCGCTGGACTCCTTCTCTCGACACATCGGGGCCACTCCCCTTACCCTGGCTGGCAATCTTATCTATTTCATCAATAAAAATAATACCGGATTGCTCAGCACGCTTCACAGACTCCTGAATCACATCATCCATATCGATCAACTTGGCAGCTTCATCTTGAATCAGCACCTTACGAGCTTCCTTCACCGGTAGCTTGCGCTTCTTCGTCCGCTTGGGCAGAAAACTTCCGAACATCTCCTGCATATTCATACCCATTTGTTCATTTCCTTGCCCGGCAAACATATCGAGCATATTGGGTGCGGTATCCTCCACATCAATCTCTATGACGTCATCCTCAAGCTTACCAGACAACAGATCGAATTTAACCTTACGACGCTTTTCTGCCAAGGATCCGTCCTGCTGTGGTGGTTCTTCTTCTACCGCAGTCCCCGTGTTATTGCCAAACAGCATTTCAAAGGGATTACGTTGCGATTTGTTTGACTTTTCTGCAGGTACAAGGATACTGACAATCCGTTCATTTGCCATGTCCTCCGCTTTGTCCTTCACATTCTCTGTTCGTTCCGACTTGACGATGCGAATGGAGGTCTCCATCAGATCACGCACCATGGATTCCACATCACGACCGACGTAACCCACTTCTGTAAATTTGGTCGCCTCTACCTTGACAAAAGGAGCCCCCACGAGCCGTGCAAGTCTACGTGCAATTTCAGTTTTACCCACACCTGTCGGCCCGATCATCAAAATATTTTTAGGCACAATTTCATCCCGAATATCATCCGGCAGCTTACTACGCCGATAACGGTTGCGCAAGGCAACAGCAACAGATTTTTTAGCTTGCTTTTGTCCGACAATATACTTATCCAGCTCGGATACCACTTGTCTGGGCGTCAACGATTGATTATTCATTTTGCACTCCTCCACCCTTGAATACTCAGAGCCGATTTACAGTTCTTCCACGATAATCTGATTGTTCGTATACACGCATATTTCCGAAGCAACCTCTAGCGCTTCCCGTGCCATGTCCTTTGCTTCCATACCAGAGCCATGGCGTTTGAAAGCACGGGCAGCCGCCAATGCAAAATTGCCACCTGAGCCAATTGCAAGCACATCATCGTCTGGCTCGATAATTTCTCCGCCTCCAGAAATGAGCAGCATCCCGGATGAGTCCATCACAATCATCAGCGCTTCCAGCTTCCGCAGGATACGATCCTGTCGCCAGTCCTTGGCCAGTTCCACGGCAGCTCTTTGAAGATTCCCGTGATGTTCCTCAAGCTTATTTTCAAACTTTTCAAACAATGTGATGGCATCGGCCACCGAACCCGCAAATCCCGCAACGACCTGACCACGATACAATCTGCGCACTTTTTTAGCCGTCTGCTTCATCACAACACTGTTTCCGAACGTTACCTGCCCATCACCCGCAATAGCTCCTTTGCCATTGTGGCGTACAGCGCAGATGGTGGTAGCATGAAAGGACATATCCATAACGCGCTCCTCCTTTTCCTTCATCCTTATGCCTGTACTTCAGCTGACATAACTCCCGTTTCGTTGATATACCCGCGCAAACTTTCCAGTGCGCGATTAGCGAGCGCTTCGTTCTTTTCCTTTTTATTACGAATCCGTGTCTCCAGTTTTGGAAGCAGACCAAAGTTTGCATTCATTGGCTGAAAATGTTTAAAATCAGCGGTCGTAATATACCGTGCCATGCTGCCTAGTGTTGTTTCGGCAGGAAATACAAACATTTCCTGTCCACGCGCTGCTCGTGCCGCATTCATCCCGGCCAGCAGACCTGAAGCAGCCGACTCCACATACCCCTCTACACCGGTCATTTGTCCGGCGAAGAACAGATTGCTTCTTCCCTTGAACTGATAGGTTGGATGAAGCTGCTGTGGAGAATTAATAAAGGTATTGCGATGCATCACACCATAACGTACAAACTCTGCCTCTTCGAGACCCGGGATCATAGAAAATACACGCTTTTGCTCCCCCCATTTGAGGTGAGTCTGGAAACCAACCAGATTATATAGCGTACCAGCAGCATTGTCCTGCCGAAGCTGAACAACTGCGTGGGGCAGTTCTCCTGTATGTGGATTTACGAGACCCACAGGTTTCATCGGTCCGAACAATGCCGTTTGTTTCCCACGTTGCATCATCACTTCGATGGGCATACAGCCTTCGAAATAAATTTCTTTTTCAAATTCCTTGACTTGCGCCACCTCAGCCGTAATCAAAGCCTCATAAAAGGCGTCAAATTCCGCTTCGTTCATCGGACAATTCAAGTAAGCTGCTTCTCCCTTATCATAACGGGAAGCCAGATAGACCTTGCTCATGTCGATGGAGTCCTTTTCTACAATTGGGGCTGCCGCATCGTAAAAATAAAAATACTCCTCTCCCATCAGCGATTTGATCTGTTCCGACAAAGCCGGAGAAGTTAAAGGCCCCGTCGCAATGACTACGATACCGTCCTGCGGGATTTCCTGAAGCTCTTCATTAACAACCTCAATCAAAGGATGTTGATGAAGCGTATCTGTAATATGGCCGGAAAATCCGTCGCGATCCACTGCCAATGCACCACCAGCCGGAACGGCATGACGATCCGCCGCACTCAGAATCAAGGAGTTCAGTATTCTCATCTCTTCCTTCAGTACGCCTACTGCATTTGTTAGGCCGTTCGCTCGCAAGGAATTACTACATACCAGTTCAGCAAATTTATCTGTATGATGTGCTGGTGTTTTTACAACCGGCCTCATTTCATATAACTTAACTGGCACCCCACGGCTTGCAATTTGCCAGGCAGCTTCGCTGCCCGCCAAACCTGCTCCGATGACCGTTACCTTTTGCATATCACTCACGTTTAAATCCCCCTGCTATCGTTGTTCTTAAGAAGTCTCTACACTCTCATCGCTCTCTTCCAGCATTTCGCTGTGATCGCAGACGGTGCAGTTGAGCTTCGTTCCCTGTTTTGTACGTTTTTCGACCATTAGGCTACTGCAACTTGGACAAGGCTTAATGGACGGTTTATCCCAGGATACAAAATCACATTCTGGGTAGCGGTCACACCCGTAAAAGACACGTCCTTTTTTACTCCGTCGTTCGACGACATGTCCCTCACCGCATGTAGGACAATTAATCCCGATATCTTTGACAATTGGCTTTGTGTTACGGCAATCCGGAAAGGCAGAACAGGCCAGAAATTTACCAAAGCGGCCAAGCTTATACACCATCTGACTGCCACATTTGTCACATATAACATCGGATACTTCATCCTTGATTTCAATTTCTTTCATTTCTTCTTCAGCCACTTCTAGTCGCTTCTCGAATGACTCGTAAAAGTCACTCAACACCTTGACCCAATTACCTTCGCCCTCTTCGACGTGGTCAAGATCACCTTCCATATTGGCTGTAAACTCCACATTCAGAATTTCTGGAAAGAACTCCTCCATCTGCTCGATGACCAATTCTCCCAGCTCTGTAGGGAAAAACTTCTTCTCTTCAATAGCAACGTACCCACGCTTTTGAATGGTTTCCAGCGTCGGTGCATACGTACTTGGACGTCCTATACCCAGTTCTTCCAGCGTCTTCACCAGTCGCGCTTCCGTATAACGAGGAGGCGGTTGTGTAAAATGTTGCTTCGGCTCAACCGCTTCTTTTTTTAGCTTGTCGCCCGGTTGAAGTGGTGGCAGCAGTTTATCTTCTTCGGTTTTACCGTCATCATTTCCCTCTACATATACTTTCATGAAACCTGGAAAACGAACCTTCGAACCTGCTGCCCGGAATATCGTCTCACCTGCTTCAATATCCACGGATAAAGTATCCATAATAGCAGAAGCCATCTGGCTAGCCATGAAACGTTCCCATACCAATTTATACAAGCGGAACTGATCCCGACTCATAAACGGCTTAACTGTTTCCGGATCGCGGAACGCAGAGGTTGGGCGAATCGCTTCATGCGCATCCTGGGCGTTGGCCGCTTTTTTTGAATATTGACGAGGAGTTTCAGGTACAAAAGCTTCGCCATATTTTTGAATAATAATTTCTTTCGCTTCCTCTTGAGCCGAAGCGGCGATCCGTGTGGAATCCGTACGCATATACGTAATCAGACCCACGGTCCCTTCTTTTCCTAAATCCACACCCTCATATAGCTGCTGAGCTACAGACATCGTTTTAGATGCACGGAAGTTGAGCTTCCGAGCCGCCTCCTGCTGCAAGGAACTTGTTGTGAATGGAGGAGAAGGATTGCGTAAACGCTCTTTCTCTTTCACATCGCGTACCTTGTAAGACGATTTTCCGATAGCTTCCAACACTTCTTGTACATCCGCTTCGCTGGAAAGCTCTTTCTTTTCGCCGCGCAGCTTATGAAATTTCGCTTCAAAGGTACTGTCTTTAATAGCTAGTTTAGCTGTGATCGTCCAATATTCTTCCGGCACAAACTCACTAATCTCGTTTTCCCGGTCCAAAATAATTTTCACTGCAACCGACTGCACACGCCCAGCGGACAGACCCTTCTTTACCTTTTTCCAGAGCAACGGGCTAATTTTGTAGCCGACAAGTCGATCCAGTATCCGTCGTGCCTGCTGAGCATTGACCAAATCCATATTGATTTTACGGGGTGTTTTAAAAGCATCTTTGACAGCCTGCTTCGTAATTTCATTAAACACAACACGGCAATCTGCCGTATCGTCCAGTTCCAGCGCATGCGCCAGATGCCAGGCAATAGCCTCACCTTCGCGATCCGGGTCAGCCGCCAGATATACTTTTTTCACTTTTTTTCGGGCATCCTTTAATTCTTTTAGAATTGAGCCTTTACCTCGAATGGTAATGTATTTGGGATTAAAATCATTTTCGACCTCTACGCCGATCTGACTCTTTGGTAAATCCCTGATATGACCCATGGAAGCCTTGACGATATATTTACTGCCTAAGTATTTGCCGATCGTCTTCGCCTTGGAAGGCGATTCCACGATGACGAGTGAATCCGCCATAGGCTCTTCCTCCTCTCAATTACACACATGAATATTGATAGACTTCCTGAAATGTGGTGAGTTATGACGCGTTAGAGAGCTTCACATCCGGATATAAAGGCGAACGCTGCGCTTCTTCAGAAAGATTCCATCTGCTCCGCTGCTGCGAGTCATAAAGTCAACACATTTCAGGAAGTGGGGAAGGAGTAGGAATTCGCGGTGCGGATGAATGCCGTACTTCCCTCCACCTGATGTTTAAAATTGAATTTGTGCATTTACTAACTAAGGACTTTGCAAAAACAACTACTAAATAAGCTTGTATTTTGTGCCCGCTAGCTGGGCGATCCTTTTTTTTATGATTAACGATAACAGAACTGCGTGTAAAAGTCCAAAATCCCATGCCGTAGCATCAAGCAGTTCATCCAGTGTCATGGTTCCCTGTTCGAGCAACAGTATGACACGGTTTTCCTCAGAAGTCTCACTTTCTGGAACTTTGGAGACCTCCTTCAGATTAAGTCTCTGCTCTCTATTGTATGAAGAAACCTCCCTTGTACGCAAATCTGCTTCATACTCTTCAATAATATCCGAAGCTTCAGTGACTGTTTTGGCTCCTTGCTTAATCAAGCTCAGCGTGCCTCTACTCTTCGGTGACGTAATGGGTCCGGGAACAGCAAACACATCTCGATTCGCCTCTAGCGCAGCATCAGCTGTAATCAAGGAGCCGCTTCTTGCATCTGCTTCGACGACGAGCGTTCCCTTCGTTAGGCCAGCTATAATCCGATTACGTTGTGGAAACATTCCCGGATGTGACCTCGTGCCTGGAGGATACTCCGATACGATCAAGCCTTTGCTAGCCATCTCTGCAAATAAAGACGCATTTTGGGGAGGATAAATTTGATCAATCGCTGTTCCCAGTACACCAATCGTGTTTCCTCCCCGGCGCAGGGCTGTTTCGTGACAAATACTGTCAATCCCTCTCGCCAATCCGCTAACTACTGTAATCCCTGCATTACATAATCCCTCTGTTAGTATCTCCGCTGCTCTACGTCCATAAGCGGTGGGAACGCGGGTTCCTACCATGGCTATAGAACATGTATGCAAAAGTGATTTATCCCCTTTTGTATACATTACCCAAGGTGGGTCAACTGTTTCCTTCATTAATAAGGGATAATCCTCGTCCACATAAGTTACCGTTCCAATATCACCGGACTGAACTCGCTGATATCGTTCATGCACCCATTCTTCATCGTAACACTGAGCCGCAATTCGTGCCTGAGCAGGGCTTAATCCTATCTCAATCCACTTTTGTTCGCTAAAATACAGTAGCTCATGCAATCGATAGTCACTAAACCAAATACGCTGAATTGTTTTTCTTCCGATTCCCTCTAACTCATGCAAGCCTAACAAAAGCCATCTTTCTTCCAAACTATGGTTCCCCCATTCACGGAAGAGTGAACCCTCCCTTATTTTGTGGCACAATGAATCATTTTGCAAGCGTTTCCCTGACAAGCCTGTCTTAACGCAAAAAAAAGCAACCTTTTCATCCCCTGTTTCAGAAGATAAAAAGGTTGCTTACCTTTCTTTCATTATACACTAGCCTGCGGCAAATTTCGATGCAGTTTTATGGCCTTATATTAATGAAGAAACACGATTTAATGTGTCGTACACAAATTCAAAATACCACGTGCTTCCAGCACACTTACCAGTGTCGAGCCCATTTCGGAAGGAGTCGGTGCCACCTTGATCCCACAGGCTTCAAGCGTGGCAATTTTCTCTTTGGCCGTTCCTTTTCCACCAGAAATAATGGCGCCTGCATGCCCCATCCGTTTGCCCGGAGGCGCAGTCACACCGCCGATAAAACCAACCACTGGCTTCGTCATATTGTCCCTGATCCACTCGGCAGCCTCTTCCTCGGCTGTACCACCAATTTCTCCGATCATAATGACAGCGTGAGTGTTGGGGTCCTCATTGAAACGTTGCAAAATGTCAATGAATTCTGAACCTTTAACGGGGTCACCGCCAATACCAACCGCGGAAGATTGTCCTATACCTCGGGTCGTTAACTGATGCACTGCTTCATAGGTCAAAGTACCACTACGTGACACAACACCTACATGACCTGGTAGATGAATGTAACCTGGCATAATACCGATTTTACATTCTCCTGGCGTAATAACGCCTGGGCAGTTAGGGCCAATCAGAACGGTCTTTTTACCTTCCATAAAACGTTTGACCCTGATCATATCAAGCACCGGAATGCCCTCCGTGATACAAATCACGAGATCTAATTCTGCATCTACAGCCTCCAAAATGGAATCTGCTGCAAAAGCCGGTGGCACGTAAATCACGCTCGCTGTTGCGCCAGTCGCTTCCTTGGCTTCGCTTACGGTGTTAAACACTGGCAATTTGACCTGTTGTCCGTTCTCCAGTGTAATTTCTACCTCGGTCCCCCCCTTACCTGGAGAGGTACCACCTACCATTTGTGTACCGTAATCAAGTGCACCCTTGGCATGAAACAACGCCGTTTTTCCCGTAATCCCCTGTGTAATCACCTTTGTATGCTTATCGACCAAAATACTCACGATCTTCACATCCCCTATCGTTTATTCGGCATATCGGAATGCAAACAGGCTATTGAACAAGTTCGACGATTTTTTGGGCGCCATCCGCCATGGAATCCGCTGCTACGATATTCAAACCGGATTCCGCTAAAATCTGTTTGCCGAGCTCAACATTTGTCCCTTCAAGACGGACAACAAGCGGACGAGTCAGCCCCAACTGTTTGGCAGCCTCCACGACGCCGTTCGCAATGATGTCACACTGCATAATTCCGCCGAAAATGTTCACGAAAATACCTTCTACCTTCGGATCGGACAAAATGATTTTGAACGCTTCGGTTACCTTTTCCGTCGTCGCACCGCCCCCTACGTCCAGGAAGTTGGCCGGATCGCCACCGTAATATTTGATAATATCCATGGTTGCCATCGCCAAGCCCGCACCATTGACCATACAGCCAATATTTCCGTCCAGAGCGATATAGCTTAGATCGTATTTAGATGCCTCAATTTCTTTCTCGTCCTCTTCATCCAAATCACGCAATTCCAAAATATCCTTGTGACGGAACAACGCATTAGAATCGAAATTCAGTTTGGCATCTAACGCCAGTACATTCCCATCACCCGTAACGACTAAGGGATTGATTTCTGCAATTGAACAGTCCTTTTCCACAAAAGCTTCGTATAGCGCCAGCATAAACTTGACCGCTTTGTTTACCAGTTCATTGGGGATATTAATGTCATACGCCAACTTACGGGCCTGATACACCTGAAGCCCAATCGCTGGATCAACAACCGCTTTAAAAATCTTCTCCGGAGTGGCTGCAGCCACTTCTTCGATTTCCGTACCGCCTTCTTCTGAGGCCATCATTACGATACGTCCAGTCGCACGATCTACGACAACGCCGACGTAATATTCTTTACGAATATCGCAGCCTTCCTCAACCAAAAGGCGTTTGACCTCTTTACCTTCAGGTCCGGTCTGATGCGTCACCAGCACCTTACCCAAAATTTCAGAAGCAAAAGTCCGCACCTCATCCAAACCTTTGGCAACTTTCACGCCACCCGCTTTACCGCGTCCACCAGCATGAATTTGTGCTTTCACCACCGTAACAGCGCTTCCAAGCGATTCTGCCGCAGCAACGGCTTCCTCCACCGTATAGGCAACCTTACCGTTCGGTACAGCCACTCCGTACTGCTTCAATACTTCTTTACCCTGATATTCATGGATATTCATTCTGGAATCCTCCTATCAACATGACTGCAACAAGGGCGGTTCACAAGGAAATCTATACTAAACCTACATCATTGTAACATGTTTTTAAAACGCTTTCCTTATAATTTAACCTCATGAATTACAGTATTTTGATATCATTATCATTCCCAAAATCGAATGTTTGGATATTATTGGATATTGTGCTTAATACAAATTCACAAAAAAAGTACCTCTGCAAAATGGGATTACCCAATCCGCAATGAGAGGCACTTTATTTCATTAGGCACTATTAGGCACTTTTTCTTTCAGCTAAGAGCGACTTATACCATGAGATTCGCAAGAGTAACTGAAATTACCTGTTATGATTTTTCAATTTGTACATTCGCTTGATGAACACGATCGAGCAAATCATTGAACTGAAGCAGAAGCGACCCAAATTGATCATGGGTCATACTTGTTTTTTCCTGAATGCATCCTGGTACAGACATGGCTTTTTCTCGCAATGCACTTCCCTCTGTCGTCAAAGAAATCAGCACCTTACGCTCATCCTGAGTGGAACGCTTTCGATCGATCAGCCCGGCGTTCTGCAATCTCTTCAATAGCGGGGTTAGTGTGCCGGAGTCCAAATACAATGCCTCACCCAATTCCTTGACTGTACATTCTTCACGCTCCCAGAGCACGATAAGTACCAAATATTGCGAGTACGTCACACCAAGCTTTTCCAGATAAGGCTGGTATAGCTTCGTAATCTCTCTGGAGCATGCATATATGGCAAAGCATAACTGATTATCAAGTTTCAATGCTGCACCTTCATTATGATTGTTTTCCATGCTGTCTGATCACCTACTTTCGTCATTATTTTAGCACATTATATAACAAAATACATGCTAATTGCACAAAATACTTTACAAACAATAATTATTTTGATAAATTAAATTGTGTAAAATATAAATTGGATGAGAGGCAGTGATTGGATTATGATGACCATTCAACAAAAAATGTATGAAACAACAGTAAAAGCGGTTGGTGGACGTAACGGTTATATCGAGTCTTCCTCCCCTGAACTTCGTTTAGATATTGATACTCCAAAAGAAATGGGTGGCGCAGGCGGTGCAGGTACGAATCCGGAGCAATTGTTCGCTGCAGGCTATTCCGCTTGCTTTGACAGTGCTTTAAATATGGTTGCTCGCATGCAACGTGTTAAGCATGAAGGTACCGAAGTAATAGCTACGGTCCATTTCGGCAAAGTGGAAGACGGCGGCTTCGGAATTGGTGTAAACCTTGACGTACTGGTAAAAGGCGTCGATCATGAAACTGCAGTAAAACTGGTGGAAGGCGCACATGAACAATGTCCATACTCCCGCGCTACCCGCGGTAATATTGAAGTGAAACTGAACGTTTTGTAACTCATATTTTTTTAGCATATGTAGGGATACGTTTTCGTCTTTCTTAATGGATTCAATAGTATTCATTAGAATGAATTTCACAACAAAGCCCCCAACCGTTTCGGTCGGCGGGCTTGTTATCCTTTCAGCTATACCTTTGTTAAAGACTGTTTGTTTTTCCATCAAGTAACATGGTAGATGATACATAATCGTATATACAAAAATGATATACTCATAGTATAATCACAATTGTCATAATCTTTTTTTCTTCTCCAGATCTTTATTGTCTGGAGCTTTTTTTGTTTTCATTTTTCCCATTCTAGCCTACATACCCCTTTGGGAAAACTTTTTCATAAAAATGTTCGACGTGTAACTACTACTTCCATAGCTTATTAACTTTCGGGAAAACTGGCATTTGCCCTATCCATATTGCGGTATTGAATAGCTTCAGCCACATGTGAAGTCATGATTTTTTCTGACTCATTTAAGTCTGCAATGGTGCGGGACAGCTTGAGAATTCGATCATACGCACGCATGCTTAAACCGAGGGCATCCATCGTCTGATCAAGCAGCTCCGCCGCATTTTGTTCTAATACCGCATATTTACGCAGCATCTGACCGGACAGCTCACTATTCCATGAAAAGGGTAGCTTGCTGTATCTGTGGATTTGTATCGCTTGAGCAGCCAGCACCTGCCTTCTCATATCAGCGGACGACAGTGATTCTTTTTCCTCCCGCCAATCCTTCGGTTGCGATACTTCAAGCTGAAGATCAATCCGATCCAGTAGTGGACCGGAAATACGTGAACGGTATCGGGCTACTGCTGCAGGTGAACAGGTACAGCGCTGATGTTCCGTGTCATTGCCGAAAAAACCACAGTGACATGGATTTAAGGAGGCGGCAAGTAAAAAATGCGCCGGATACTTAAAAACTGCACGTGAACGACTGATCGTAACATTGTGGTCTTCCAAAGGCTGGCGCAGCACCTCTAGCACATGACGGCTAAATTCAGGCAACTCATCCAGAAATAAAATCCCCCGATGTGCAAGACTGATTTCTCCTGGTTTGGGTATACCTCCCCCGCCCACCAAACCAGCAGCAGAGATCGTATGATGAGGCGAGCGGAAGGGACGAATATTCATCAGATGGGGCGAAGACTCCTTCCACTTGCCGGCGGCGCTGTATACTTTGGTGACTTCTAGCGCTTCCTTTTCAGTCAAAGGCGGCAGGATGGATGGCAACCTGCGGATGAGCATCGTTTTTCCAGCACCCGGCGGTCCCATAAGAAGGATATTATGCATTCCGGCTGCAGCGATGACTAACGCACGTTTGGCGTGTAGCTGACCCAGTACATCGCTGTAATCTTCCATATTGCTAGTTATCTCTTCTTCCTCACACAGCGGGATATGCTCTGCTTGAGGTAAATGGGCATAGGAATGGATCATGACCTGTTTACTAGCAGTACAATTCTGATTTATCGCTTGGCTATCAACGGTGCCTTGTGCATGATCTGCATCCGGGATAAGATCCGTCAGATGATGTATAGCATAAATACGTATACCCGTGATCAGACGAGCCTCGCTGGCGTTTTCCTTGGGGAGCAGCACGGAATGGAATCCTTCTCGCTTTGCCAGATCAACCATGGACAGCACCCCATTCACAGGACGAATGCTGCCATCCAGCGCCAGCTCGCCAATAAACAGCGTTCGTTCCCCCACTGGTAAAACGACCTGTTCACTGGTTGTCAGCAACCCTAAAGCGATAGCAAGATCAAAAGATGAACCTTCCTTACGCAAATCAGCAGGAGCTAAATTAATCGTGACACGCTGGGACGGATATTTAAAGCCGCAGTTTTTGATTGCTGCTCTCACGCGCTCCACTGCCTCCCGAATCGCCGAATCCGGCAATCCGATAATCGCGGTCTGAGGCAAGCCATTAGACAAATCTGTCTCAACTTCGATCAGAACGCCATCTATTCCATACAGACAAGCTCCATGTAATTTTCCATACATATCAAAAAGCACCTCTCCTCATATTGGAATGTCTCCCCCTCGGGAATCATTGCATATATGAAAAAAGGTGCTTCCAAATTTTCATTCATTGCAAATGTAATGTTCGAAATTTTAGTTCCAAACCATGCTTTCAAAATTCTTGACTAAGTTTATCTGACGACAGATTATTTGTCAAACAAGGTCAGCTTATCGGCTGCCGGAGTACGGGGTCTTGATTCCGGGATAACATCAGGATAGCCTGCATATATCATTCCTATTACCTTCTCACCCGGTTGAATTCCCAAGTGCTCACGGAACCTTGGCGAATACAGAAATGGCTTTGTTACCCAAAACGTTCCGATTCCTTTGCTCCATGCAGCAAGCATAAAGTTTTGTACAAGCGCGCTGACCGCTGCAAAATCCTCATCCCAAACCGCTTGACGCGGGTCTTCTTCCAGCACCACTAAAAGCTGAATCGGGTTGTGCAAAATACCGCTCTCAAACTTGTTGTCCTTACCAACATCGGCTGCAATTGCTTCTGCAAGCTTTTTCCGCCCCTTACCAGCAAACAACAGAAAACGCCACGGTTCACGCATTTTATGATTAGGAGCCCACACAGCGACGTCCAGCAGTTCTTTGATCGTATCTACCGGGATGGAGTCGGATTTGAATCGTTTAATCGTCCGGCGTTCCTGAATTACATCTATGACATGTTCACTAAAGGTATGCTTTGTCACGTAGATCCTCCTTCACAGGTACAACTTGTAGATATTCATTATAAGATGAAAATGATAACTATTCTCAATAAAATATACCTGTAGCTTTCCTTTCTGTCAACCTGCACATATGAATTCAGTCCTGCACTCTACCCTTCGAAAAAGCTCTTACTCTTTTAAAATGCACCCATTAAATGGCCCGTAACAACAGCCGTTTCGTCAGTTAATCGTACAGAAATCATATCAAAACGGATTGGAGTATCTCCAATCCCGTTCATGTGCAAATAAACAGCGGCTGTTTGGCGAACCTGAGTTATTTTACGCGCAGTAACTGATTCTGCTGGCGTTCCATATTTGGAGCTACTTCGACTACGTACTTCAATAAACACGAGTGTGTGCTCCTGCTTGGCAATCAGATCTATTTCACCACTACGGCATCGCCAATTACGCTCTATGATACGGTAACCCAGGTTTTCTAAAAACAAAGCCGCTGCTTCTTCGCCCATCGCTCCTTTGGCTTTCCGTTGATCCTTGCCTCCGGCCTTCATTTCATTCCACATCACCAGTCATCCCTCGGAGCAAGACGATCCATTTGATATATATAGGTAAGCACCTCTGCCACCAATTGATAGAGCTCAGCAGGGATTTGTTCATCCAAATCAAGTTTGGACAGTACTTCAACCAGCGCGGCATCCTCCTGAACGGGAACACCATGTTCTTTGGCTTTTTCTAAAATGCTATCCGCAATGCGGCCGCTCCCCTTGGCAACGACAATCGGTGCTTCGCTCTCACCCGGCGTATATTTAAGGGCGACCGCCTTCTTCCTGGAAGGAGAAGGCGGTTCCAACGGCTCTTTCATATTTTCAGATCGACTCCTTTATACGGCTGAGGCACATAGCTTTGTACCTCAGAAGAGGCGAGGCTGTTCTGTTCAGTCCTTATGGGCATGGGCTCGGTACGAAGCGATAGAAGTTGGTATCCTAGTGACTCCAGCGCTGTATGAATGGACTCACGTCCACTGGTTAACAGCGAAGCCGCCCATTCCTGATCATTATGGAGCTTGAGACTCACAATCCGGTCTACAACCTGCACATCCACCAGCGTCGGACCAAGCCCCTTCATGTCCAAATCAAACCAAAGACGACAGTTGGAGGCGTCCAGCTCCCCCCGTTTGCCGCGGCGGGACTGAATCTGAATTGTGGCTGTTTCACGACCGTCCGGTCCAACGAACGGTATAAATATGTGTACTTGTGCAAAAGGCGCCGTTCGGTCTGTATTGAGCAGCAACTGCTGACCTGTCAGGTGCTGTACAACCTGCTGAGCCGCCTCTTTCAAAGCGGGCGGCAGGTCGTCGCTGCTCATCAGCTGGAGCAGCGCCCCTTTTACGGTGTCTGCGTCCGCTGACACCGTGTCCCCAGACGCAGCCGCTAATCCCGGCAGCTTCTGCAGCGCTCCCTCTGGCGGCTCCATACGTGCCGCCGCCCCTTGCGCGAGCTGCGCAGTCGCACGGTGTACCTGCTGCTCGTGCTCTGCACCGAGCAGCTTCAGCACGCGGCCCACCCACGGGTCCTCCGTGGGGGTGAGCTGCGTGCTG